>JBIIMX010000032.1:0-15914 GCA_044337765.1 Pirellulales bacterium
GCTATCGATGGGCTGCGGCATCGTCTGCGTGGGTGAAGCGTTCGACGACACTGCCTCAAGGGCCCGCCTGGTGGCGTCGGATTCGCTACGAGCCTGCCCGCGAAACGAACGCGACGGCCCCGGCTCATTGGCCAGTGCGGTCACAAAATCGAACGTGAGCCTCGCCACCGGCTCGATGCCTTCAAAATTGATGAGTTGTACGTCGTCACTGGGGCGGTGGTATTGGTCATGCAAGCCTGTGTGGAACATGACGGTCGGGATCCCGGCGGCGATGAACGGATAATGGTCGGAGTCATCTTCGATCGCCCAATCGAAGGCGAGCTCCAAAGGCTGCGCCCCGGGCCGGTTGTTGGACTGCACGATCGCCGCCCGCAGCCCCTCGGACGTGCGGGCCCCGAAAACCTCCAACCGATCGCCGCGGAGTCGGCCGATCATGTCGAGGTTCACAGAAAACACAACTGACAACTGTGCGAGGAACGCAGGCCGCACCCGTAAAAAGTGGTAGGAGCCGAGCAGCCCCTTTTCCTCGCCGTCCCAGAAGGCGAACAGAATGGATCGGCGAGGCCGGTCCGGCAGGTGCTGCATCGCTTCGGCGACCTCGATCAGCCCGGCCACACCTGAGGCGTTGTCATCGGCCCCATTGTGTACAAACCCGAAGGGCCCGTAGCTGTTGCCGGAGTTTCCGTAGCCGACGTGGTCATAGTGGGCGCCCACGACGATCAGTTCGTGAGCCACGGTCGGATCGCTGCCGCGAGCGAGAGCCAGGATGTTCCGCATGCCGCCAAACTGCTGGTAGTAGCCGCCAGAGTCGCCGGCGGGCTCGAGTCGGAGTTTTTCGAGGTGGCTGATGATGTAGCTGCCGGCGGCCCGACCACCGCGACTGCCCCCTTCGCGGCCCTCGAGGGAGTCGTCGGCGAGTGCGGAGACGTGCCGTTTGGCATCCTCAGACCGGATGCTCGAGCGGGCGGCGGCCAGCAGTTCTGCGGCAACAACGGCCTGCCTCGGTGTGGCCATGGCCACACCGACAACCAGCGCGAACAGCACCGGCAGGGCTGGAATCCTCGTGATCCTCATGACGCGTGAAGCCTCCTTGCGTGACCGGCCGACGGGGTTCAGAATAGACCGTTCGGTAGGTTCCCGGTCCATGCGGGTTTTTGCCGGTTTTTGGAGAGGTGGCAGAGCGGTCGAATGCGCGTCTTTGCTAAAGACGTGTCCGGTCAAAAGCTGGACCGCGGGTTCGAATCCCGCCCTCTCCGTTTGGTGCAGAAGGTCGAGAAGAAGGTGCCTTGTTTCCAAGGCTCATTGCACAGCGAGTCATGGTTTACCTCCGTGACTTTGCTGAAACTTTGCTGAACCACCACCAGCCCCGCGACCACCGCGGGGCGACTTTGCTGAAACTTTGCTGATGCCCTGCCGTCCCTGGGCGGGTTTGGCAGCGCGTCCGGCGGACTTTTTTTGAGACCGAATCCAGAACCAGCCGTGCCAGAGCCTCGACCAACTCGGCCTGAGCACGGCACGCAGCAATATTGCCGCTCGCCGCACCCGCCTCCATGCTACCGGGAAACGCGGCATCCTGGTCTTGCCCGTCGTCGGGTTTCATTTGTCATCTCCGTTTGGGGAATAAAGTGCCGATGGCGTGGCTGGGCGGCATTTCGCCTCGCATCACGCCATCGGCTCATATCGCGGCAGGGTCAGGCGATCTTCGACCGCTTCCGCCGGCGGTAGGGGCGAACATCATCCTGGTGATCCCAATCAATCCAGCCGCTTGCGGTCAGATCGATCAGGTCAGATTCATCGGCACCGGTATCACGGCGATCGAGCGTGAAACCACGTTGGCGAATCAGGCACACCCGTTCGCCGAGCGCACGGGCCACCGTCTCGAAAAACATCGCATCGTCATGGGACATACAAACTCCTTCCCGGAGAATCCGGGCGTGGAAGGCAGCCGACGGCGAGCGTCGCCATCGGCACTGAAGAAAAAACGCTCCGGCCACGTGCTGGAGCGTCAGAAGGACCGCGCTACGCGGGCTACGGATCGATCAGAACTTTGAGGTGGCGAGCCCGTCGCCGCCAATCAGCCGGACATCACGCATGAGGCCGTCCAGCAGTTTCCCGGCATGCAAAACGACGAGAGCCTTGACCGGCCCGGGGCACTGGTCGAAGGCGACGAATCGCGACCGGAGATCAATCGGTTCGCTATAGAAGTGCTCCGCGCGTTCGCTGTATTCGCACGAACTCCACAGCGCCGCGCCGATGCCGCCTGGCTGCACGAGGGCCGCCGAGTAGATGACGAACGAGGCATCGTAGACACTCGATCGGCCCGCCGGGCGGCAATAGACCGCAGGCCCCTCGTATTCAAAATTGCAAACACCCATCTCGGCCAAGTCGGCAAGCAACTCGTTGATCGGTGGCACCGCCAGCTCCGCTTGCGTGAGACCGGTTCGGATCGTCGTAGCAAGTCGCGACAGTGCGTCGACCTGCTGCTCAAGAACGCTATTCATGAAGGCTCCTTAGAGAGAATGCCCGCCAATACCATTCGGAGGGCTCACTCCATATGCCGTGTTTTTGGCGAATATTTAGATGGCCCAGAACCGGCCGACCGACCAGGTAGTTGCTGCAGTACGCCACCTCCTGCCCCTCATGGAGTGGACGATCAAGAGGTCGAACTACGAACTCGTGACTTCTCAGTACGTGCTCGACGAGGCGGCTGACAGTGATCCCGCCGTTGCCGACCGTGAGGCTGGTTGCGGCACTCACGGCAAATGGATGTCGATCACCGGCACTTGTTCGGGCGACGCCTGAATCGCAGTGCTGACACAGGCGTTCGTGGGCTTGAGCGATCTGCCCGCCGGGAGGCCGGGCTATCCGTTCAGAAGATCTCGGTAAATGGCGACGTGGGCATCGATCCATGGCCTCGACGCGAGACTGCGCGTTGCCACGATGCGGCCTGCCTTCCCGAGCGATTCGGCCCGTCCACGGTCTGCGACGACCTCCACGAGCGCCGCCGCTAGGGCGGCCACGTTTGCCGCCGGTACGACGATCCCACCAGTACCGACGACCTCCGGCAATGCTCCGGAGTCGCTCACGATGACAGCGGTCCCCCGCATCATCGCCTCGGCCGCAACGAGGCCGAACGGCTCCGGCCAGAGCGACGGTACGACCTGCACCCACGCCTGCTCAAGGGCCGTCTGGGATTCGGCCCTACCCAAGTAACCCGTGAAGGTCGTGCGTTCGGTGAGGCCGCAGGTCATGACAAGTGACTCGATCGCGGCACGATGCGGTCCATCACCGACGATGAGCAGTCGGGTCGATGCAAGCGCGGGGCCGCCGGCTGCAACCGCTCTCACGAGGACTTCCAAGCCCTTCTCCTCGGTCAGCCGCCCCGCATAGGCGATGACCGGCGTTGCGGCAATGGAATCTACCCGTGGAATGTCTTCCACGGTGTATGGCACGACGTGGTCGACGGGCCAGCCATGCTCCGAAAGAATGCCGGCCATAGCATGGCTCGGCGCCACGATCCGGTCGAGACGATCGCGGCCCCGCCGCGCCAGCCTGGATTGAATCATGCGAGGCAGAAAACCGAGCGGGGACACGCAGCCGGAGAGACAGCAGGTGAGACCCGGCTTGACGCTGCACAGTCCGAGACCAGGCCGCCAGCGCAAACCCGTCGGGCAGGTCGCCCGGTAGGTATTCGCGGTATAGACGGCCGGCACGGAATCGAGCACGCTCAGGATCGCCGGTGACAGTTGCGTCAGGAACATGACGATCTGCACGATGTCCGGCTGAAAGCGTTTGATTTCATTGGCGACGGCCCTCGCAGCCGCCGGGTTCCACGTCTCCGACATCACCCGTAAGCCGTCGGTTCGCCCTGGGCATGTGGCGTCGGGAGCCTGGTCGTCGTTGAAGGGATCGGCCGTCGAGGTGAGCAGCCTCGCTTCGATGCCCCGAAGCCGCAGGCCGCGACGCAGGTCGAGGGCGATATGTTCTGCACCACCCCGTCCACCGGCGTAGTCATGCAGGATGAGAACGCGACGGGGGGTTGGCATGGCTGAGGGAGCCTGTGGCCGGGCAGCGGTCATTGCATTCGAGATGCGTGGAATCATAATCCACTGCGTATACCGGCTCAAATAAAGAGCCGCCGACGAATCGATTGATCCTCGCTTCGTGCAAGTGAATCCGGGCGGTGTTCCGGGGTCCGCTGTCGTCCAACACGCGATACATAGTGACGGGACCGCTGCCGATGTATCCTTTTCTTTTGGTGGCATCGCCAGCGTACAACGACGCGAGTCGTACACTCGCCCTCGCCCTTGGCCGTGCACTATGGATAATCTTTGGCAATGGCTCGCACCGGCACATTTCTTTTTTTGACCTCCTGCCCACTCGTGTGGGGTGGGTCGGAGGAACTGTGGGCCGGCACCGCCGTGCGACTCCGCGATCGTGGCTTTCGGGTCCGTACCGGCCGCAGTGAGCCATGGTCCGGTGGCCGGCGGCATCCTCGCTGGGAGGCGTTGCGAACCGCCGGCGTTGGCGTGAACAATTTCACCGTCTCCGGTCTCGGTCGAGCGATTCCCGACGCCTTCAAGAGGTTCCTGCCGCTGTTTGAGCGGCCGGTGTTGCGGGCACGCAATTTAGCGCTCTCGGCAAAGGTCCGACTGCTGGCCCCCGACCTCGCCATCATCTCGCAGGGACAGGCATACGACGGATGCTATCCAATCCCGCTCCCCGAGATTTGCCGATCGGCTGGTGTGCCGTACGTGCTCATCTGCCAGAAGTCCGCCGAAATCCATTGGCCCGATGACGGCCTTCGACAGCAGATGCAACGCTCCTATCGCGACGCGGCAGGGGTGTTCTTCGTTTCGGAGCACAACCGGCGGACGACGCAGCGGCAGATCGGCCTCGACCTATCCGGGGCGGAGGTGGTCCGCAATCCCTTCATGGTGAAGGTCGATGGACCACTGCCGTGGCCCGCGAACGATTCGGGAACGCTGCGGCTGGCATGCGTGGCCAGAATGTGGCCGCTCGAAAAAGCCCAGGATGTCCTCCTCGCCGTGATGGCACGCGAGAAGTGGCGATCTCGGACCTTGGAGGTGAACTTCTACGGCGAAGGACCGATGGCACAGGGCCTCGAGCAGATGGCGAAGTCGCTCGGCCTCGCGAACGTCCGTTTTCCCGGCTTCGCCGACCCGACCGAGATCTGGCGGACGCACCACGCGCTCGTTCTGCCGTCGCGGGCCGAGGGCCTGCCCCTGGCGCAGGTGGAGGCGATGATGTGCGGCCGCCCGGTGATCGTGGCCGACGCCGGAGGCACGTCCGAGATCCTGCGAGACGGCGAGCACGGCTTTCTGGCCGCAGCAGCGGTCGAGGACACCTTCGACGCTGCGCTCGAGCGGGCCTGGCAGCGGCGGAACGACTGGCCGGCGATCGGCGAGGCCGCCGCGGCCCACGTCCGCACGCTCTACCCAGCCGACCCGTGTGCCGCGTTCGCCGACCGGCTCGCTGAGATTCACGCCGCATTGTGAGGTGATCATGCTGCATCGTCATCGCTGGGCGAGTCGGTGGCTTTGAGCCGATCTTGCGCATCGCACGCGGCAGGGCTTCTACGAAGAAGCCGGTCGTGAGTTCCTCAGAGCCTCAGGAGAGATTCCGGGCGGGATGCACAGACTGCCGGGCCGGCCTCACAGATGCCGCGCAATTGTCCAAGCCATGCTTCGGTTGGCCCTACCAGAGTCGCCGCCAGAGTCGCCCCAATCGCCGGCTGATGCCGGCGTCGGCGACGTGCGCGGGAAACCGCCACCACGTCTCGGGAAACAGCACCAGGTGGGCGGCGATCACGGCGAATGCCCGCGAATCGGCGGCGGCCAACTCAAGGAGCCCAGCGATGGGAAACCAAAACTGGTAGTACTTGAGCATCGCGAAGCGGTGCCGCTCCCGTGGCAGCACGAGCACTGTGTGTACCTGGAAAAACCGCCACATGCCCCCCTGGAGCGCCGCATACACGAGGAGCAGCGGGATCGCGTATCGCATCTGTGCCATCCACACGATCGCCCCGAGCGCCACCATTTCCACCGGAAAGAGAAGCAGGGCGACGAGCAACGCGACCCGCTGCGGTCCGAGTCGCACCGCGAGCGTGCCGACGCCCGCGTCGCGATCGCACTCGAGGTCGCCGGCCTGGTGGTAGAGGATGCCCCGCATCCCGAAGGCCGCCGCCCAGGCGGCCACCGCCGCGAGGAACGCCGGGGACGCCGCGGGATCGGCGAGCAGCGCCGACCAGAGCGCGGGCAGCAGCGTGCCTCCCGAAGCGTCGGCCAACACGCCGGCGAGACCGCGGGATTTCAGCCGGATCGGCGGCACGGAGTAGAGCGTGAAGGCCAGCCAGTTGGCGGCGTAGAGGCCCGCCGCGACCGGGTGGCCCCGGAAGCAGAAGACACCGGCGAGGCAACACCCAACGAGGCAGGCAAGAAGCCATGCCCGCTTGAACGCCGCCGGCTTTCCCGCCAGGCGGTTGGACTTGCCGGCCCGCACGTCGTCGCGCTCGTCGGTGATGTCGTTGATAACGCAGACGTACGAGGCGAGCGGAACGAGCGCGGCGACGACGGCCAGGATCGCCGGCCACAACCGCGAAAACGGCACCCCGCCCGCGAGCGCCGCGGCGTACGCGACGCCCAACGCGACGGGAGTCTTGTATTCCCACCACGTTCCGGCGCGGATCGGCGCCAGTGATCGGGAGACTGCGGCAAACACGGAACGGCTCCACGGAATCGAGCGTAAGGTTGGATTGTACTCCATGAAACCGGCGGCATCTGTGGGGGATGGCGTGACGACCTGGAGGGTTTCCGCCCCGCGGCGTTTCGCGGCCCGTCAGGGAGCCAACGTATCGTCGAGGTAGGTCACGCGATCGGCGACGTACCCCGGGCGAAGGTGGCTCATGTCGTGACGGATCGGGACGCCTTCCTCCTCGGCGACGCACACGCCGTCGACGGCAAGATGCTCGAGTGGGTCGATGATCCGCACGCCATGCCGATTGGCTGCCGCCTCGATCGACTCGAGAAACGATCGGGCTCGGGGCCCGATTCTGACATGCAGTGTGGCAACGGTGAGTGGCTGGAGGCGTTTCGTGATGCGTCCCCGAAGCGACCGGCTGAGCATTCCCGCAGGATCGAGTTCGCTGCCCCAAGGCGATGTGAGGACAAGCGTGACGCTTTTGCCTCGCGCGGTCAGGTCCACGAGCAACTCTTCGAAAGCCTCGGCCGCGCGATTTGCGCCTGCAGCGCTGTCGAGGGAAATCCCATCGATCGTGTAATCCCGACCGGGCTCAAAGTAATAGGGCCAACAGGCAGCGATGACGACTCGGTCGATTCGTGGATCGGCGGCAAGCAACTCGCGGAACTGTTGCATAACCACCGGGCACTCCGGCCTGAGTCCGCTGGTGACCCCCGGGATCGGCGGGATCGCGCCCGCGGAGAGCACCACGGCGCCGCGGGTGTCGGCCCGGTTGTCGGCGACGAGTGTGAACACGCGTGGCAGGTACTGGCCGGCGAAACTGTCGCCGAAGAAGAGCGTCTGCGGACCGGCTCCGCCTGTTTCGTAGGCGTTCTCCCGCCAGCGGATGTTCCTCTGGTGCGAATCCACGAATCGGCCCAGGTGGTCCCGCATAGCGGCGATCACTCCGTCGAGTTCTGGAGAGGCGTGCTTCGGTGGAATCCGCTGCGTCGCGATCGCCAGCCCGACGAGTCCCGCCAGCAGGAAGCCGAGCACGAGTCCGGGCACGGTCCACCGCGAGCGATGGGAGCGGAGCGGCCGTTCAATCGCGACGAAAGTCAACGCCGCCAGTGCGAAGGCGGCGACGACTGCCGCCGCCACAAGCACCGGCGACGAATAGCCGTTGCTGCAGATGCGGACGAGGCACAGGAGCGGCCAATGGAAGAGGTAGAGTGGATAGCTCACGAGCCCGATCCAGACGGCCACCGGATGAGCGAGCACGATCCGATTGATGAAGCCACCCGGGCCCGCGGCAATGAGCAGGGAGGTGCCGAGCACGGGCACAGCCGCCTGCCAGCCCGGGTAGGAGGCAGGCTTCATGGCCACGAGCGACACCGCCACAATCGCCCCGCCGAGGAGCGACGTCCAGTCGCGGAGTGACTGTGGAGCCGCAACCTCCGCGCTGGTGGCTCGGCAGGCGAGTAACGCTCCGGCGAGAAACTCCCACGCCCGATACGGAGTGAGATAGAAGTCAGCGGCTGGGGCATGCCGGGAGACAACGATGTTCGCCACGAACGATGCGACCAAGAGCGCTGCCATGACCGCCGCGACGGGCCACCGCCGCCGCCACGCCCAGACCAGGAATGGCGGGAAGACGAGATAAAACTGTTCCTCGACGGCGAGCGACCAGAGGTGCTGAAGCGGTACGCGAAAGGAATCGGCGGCGAAGTAACCCGTCTGCTGCGAGAGCAGCACGTTCTGGGCGAATACGGTGCCAGCGGCGACCTGCGCGCCTAGCGGCTCGTATTCCGTGGGGAGGAGGAAGACGTATCCCACGGCCATGCAGAGGAAGAGCATGGCGAGGAGCGCCGGAAAGAGGCGGCGAATTCGCCGGGCATAGAAGTCGCGCAGGTCGCACTGTCCCGCCTCGAGATCACTACGGAGGATGCGGGTGATCAGATAGCCCGAGATGACGAAGAACACGTCCACGCCGCAGAAGCCGCCGGGTAGCACCGCCGGGAAGGCGTGGACGAGGATGACTGCCAGGACGGCCACGGCCCGGAGGCCGTCGATGTCGGGACGGTAGCTGTGGTGTGCCATCGAAACCAAAAAAGCGATGGGACTGCGAGCGTGGTCGGCAGTCACCGTTGTGCGGAGGTCTTCGCATCGATCGCGTCGACGAGTTGTCCCACGTTCACGAATCTCGCCACCCCCTCCGCGGTGAACGCGATGCCGAATCCCTTCTCGATCGATACCTTCGGGCGAATGTGGTTCAGGCGATCCCACTCGGCGACGGCACTGGCGGTCATTGCGGGCGTCGCCTCCAGCGAATCGTCGTTGAACACGTCCCGAAAAATAGTCGTGAGCCGTGTGTCTAGTTCCTCGATCATACCGGTCATGGTACCCTTCCGCCTGAACCCCTTTCAAACATTCATCTCAGTCGCCCGATGAAACGCGTCGCGATCGAAAGGAGGCCCGGTGCAACACCGCAGCAGATGCTCGATCATCGTCGTCGACGATGCGGCGACCGATCACGCAGTCGAGAGGGCGGCCGTACGTTTCCCAAACATCGCCGTGCTCCGCAACGAATAGAATCCCGGCTTCGAATCTGCTGGAGCCGCTGGTCGACATCATGGATGAACCGCTCGTCAGCGTCGTGATCCCTACCTACGCCCGCCCAGAGCGGCTGTGCGGGTGCCTTGCTGCGCTTGCCCGGCAGACGATGCCAGCCGACACATTCGAGATTGTCGTGGTCGACGACGGCAGCCACCAGCCGGTCGTACCACCAGCAGACACCACCCCAGCCGGCCCCACGATTCGCATCATTCGGCAGCCGAATGCAGGCCCGTCGGCCGCCCGCAACCGCGGCGTTCAGGAGGCTCGCGGGGAACTCATCGCCCTCACCGACGATGACTGCCTGCCCACGCCCAACTGGCTCGAGTCGCTCGTCACCGCCCACCGGCAGAGACCCGACGCGCTCGTGGGTGGCATCACGTTCAATGGCCTCACGGACGACGTCTTCGCCACGACCAGCCAGATGATCATCGATCTGGTCTATGAACACTTCAACACCGACGAGGCATCCGCCTACTTTCTGACGAGCAACAACATGCTCTGTAGCCGTGCTGCGTATTCCGAACTCGACGGCTTCGACACCTCGTTTCCGCGGGCCGGCGCTGAGGATCGCGACTTCTGCGACCGCTGGCGAGCCAGCGGTCGGCTCCTACGGCTGGTGACCTCGGCCCAACTCGAGCACCGCCACGCCCAGACTCTGATGCAGTTTCTCGGCTTACACTATCGCTACGGTCGTGGGGCGTATCTCTTTCAGGCAAAGCGGCGGCTGCGGGGATCGGGAACCATGGCACAAGACATGGGCTTTCACCGCAGTCTGCTGCGCCGCCTGCCTCAACACCTCCAGAAGCATCGCGGACTCCTCCGGAAGACGCAGATCGCCGCCGCGATCCTGCTCTGGCAGGCGGCCAACGCGATCGGCTTTTTCAACGAGGCGGCCGCTGCGGCATTCCGGGGCAAGCTGGTCGGAAAATGAAAGCGAACGCCGCGGATAGGGCCGGCCACGCTGACAGCCGATACACGCCCGCCGGGCAAAATGGGCCGGTCGCCGGGAAGGGTACGACTCGCCCGGGTCAGGGAGTCACCTCCTTCGACTTCGCGTGGGAGAAGCGGACGAGTGCCTCCAGGCATAATCCGGTCGTCAGTTCTCGCGATCCCCAGTATTCGGCGGGCCCGCTGTAAAAGTGGAACGCAGGCCACGAGCCATCCGGCGTCTGGGTGTGCAGCAGCGATCCGATGGCCGCATCGATGGCCGACTCATCGGGCGCAAACGTGAGGAGCGTGCTCACCGCCAGTGCGGTGGAGAGCGGGCTGCCGAACGAACCGTCGTGCCGCCAATGCTCGAGCGTGGCGGCGACGATCGGCCGCTTCACGGCAGCGAATGCCGGGCAGTTGAAACGGTGGGCTCTGGCGACGGCGTGGTACAGGGCCAGCGGATCGGTGTAGTAGAGGCTGAATCGGCCGGTGATGCCTCGCTCCACGGTCTCAATCACATAGGCGATGGCTGCCGCTGTCTCGGGCGATTCGCCCAGATACATGATCGCATTGGCATTCACGACAGGATCGACATCGTCGGGCGGCGCTGGATCGGTTTCGGAGTGAAAACGGGGACTGCCGACGAATTCGGCGGGCCGTGCGGGAAGACGGGCGCGCGCCCAGGCATCGCCAGCCCATCGCAGCCACGACAGTCGCGCCAAGGATGTCCGGCATCCGCCGGGAATCACCCAGGTGAGATACCGGCCCTGATCATCCCGGTTGGCCGCGAAAATCCAACGGTTTCTGGGGGGGCGAACACCCGACGGTGTGACCGCCACGGAGCAGCAGGCGGTGTCGTCGAGATCGGGGGGGACGCGGCAATGCTTCCAGGAACCCTTCGCGTAATAGCGCCAGAGTCCCCCCAGAGTCATCTGACCGCGAAGAAACCCGGCCGCGCGTTCGGCGACGGCGTCTGCCCGGGAAGAGCCGACTTCGCGCAGTGCATGCACGACGAATGACGTCACGAACGGCGAACTGTCGAAGATGCCGCCTTCAAGCGACGGATCCGAGGCCAGTAGCGTGCTGAATTCGCCTGAGGGGAGTTGTGCCCGCTCGAGAAAGCCAAGGGCGGTTTCACAGGACTGCCGCAGATCATTCATAATGCTGTCCTCGATCCGATCCAGGAACGACTCGAAGGGATGATGCTATTTCAAGCCTGGCGCTACTCAATCCGAGGCGGTGCCGCGCGCCCGGAATCTCAGCAACGGCTCCATTCCACCGGTAGCGTCTGGAGTCCGCGGACCATGGTGCTCGGCCGCCACCGGAACGGAGGCGTTTTCCGGGATGTCGACAGCCCGAGCGCGCGCCGAAGCCCGCTGAGAAGGGAATCGGGCTGAGTGGCTGCGAACCGCATCTCCCCGAGCCTTGCGAAAGCCCTCGTAAACCCGATGCGGGCCTCTGTCCGCGCCAACGCAGCCCCCAGGCAGGCGTGAATGCCGACGCCAAAGGCGAGATGCCTATTCGGCGCACGTTCGATGTCGAAGCGATCGGGGGCGGGAAACACAGCTGGATCCCGGTTGGCGGCACCGATGAGGGCCACCACGGCTGACCCGGCTTCGATCGTTCGACCGCCGATGTCGAACGGTTCCATCGTCATGCGGAACGTCGATCGCTGGACGGGACTCTCGTACCGCAGCATCTCCTCAACCGCGGCAGGAACGAGGTCGGGAGCCTCCCGCAGTCGGGCGTACTGGGAGGGATGGCGCAAGAGGGTGAAGAGACCGTTGCCGAGAAGATTCATCGTCGTCTCGTGCCCGGCGATGAGCAAGAGCATGCAGGTGCCGATGATTTCATCCGTCGTCAGGCGGCCTTGGGAATCATGGGCATCAACCAGAGCAGTGATGAGGTCATTTCGTGGCCGTGTCCGCAAAGCCTCGATGTGGCGGCGAAAATAGTCGGTCATCGAGGCGATGGCGTCGCCCTGTGCCCGGCGGATCGCATCGCCGTCGGCTCCTGCCGGGCCGCTGACCACGAAGGAAGCAGACCAGCGGTGCAGGTCGGCCCAGTCCTCCTCGGCGATGCCCAGCAGGTCGGACATGACCGCCACCGGGAGCGGCAGCGCGAACTCCGCCATGAAGTCCATCCGTCCGCGGGCCGCCACGCGATCAAGGATCGCATCAGCGATTGCCGCTATCCTCGGCTCCATGGCTCGCACGCGAGCCGGCGCAAACGCGGCACTCACCAGGTTTCGCAGGCGGGTATGGTTCGGTGGATCCTGAAACAGCATCGACTGCGAGAGCAGCGAGGTCTGGGACGCCTGTTCCCGTTTGGAGAGACGCGGATCTCTGAGCACCGCCGCGACGTCGTCGTATCGCGACACGAACCAGGCTCGTTCCGCCTCCACGAAGACGGGCGCCTCGGACGCGAGTAACCGGGCGAACGCTGGATAGGGGTTGGCAAGGAATTCGGGGCTGGTCAATTCGGAGACGTGCGTGGCCGCAGCGCCGTCTGCATCGGAGGCGGTCATTCGGCGCACTCCTCGCCCGACGCTGCGGCCATGGGCGTCCACTCGACCGGCATGTGCACGATGTTGTTTCTGTATTGTTGCATGTTCGGTACGGCATGCTGTTCGGCAGCGACGGTCAGTCCGATGGCTTCGTCGTCGTATCCGCGTGAGGCGATGATCGCTCCGGAACAGCACTTCGTGAGCACGACACGGAGTTCGTAGTTCTCTGCGGCGAGCATGAAGCACGTGACTCGACAACGCAGTGTCGCCCGCGGAGCTGTCAAAACGAAAGGAGTATCTGGGAAGCCGCCGATCAGCGTAGCGATCGAAAACAGCTCGCCCTTGCCGATCTCGATCGTGCAACCGACATCATCTGTGGTCTCGGCGACTGCGCAGGTGATCTCGATGTCCACGACCGCGCCGGGACGAATGGGCCCGCCATCGACCGCCCTCGCCGAAATATGTTCGATGACGACTGCCTCTCCGTCCGCCGCAGGACGGCCAGGCACGGCGCCGATGCCCGCGAAGGATTCGTTCCTGGTCGGGATCGGTGGCCGGAGAGCGGCCCGCTGGGCGGAGTCCCGCTGGCGTGACAACGCGTGGTAGGCGGCAACGACGGCGACGGTATCTCCAACCATCACGATCCTGCCCGCGTCGAGCAGCACGCAGCGCCGACAGAACGTTTGAATGGTGTGCAGTTCATGGGAACACAGCACGATGGAACCGCCTTGGTCGACATATGCCCGCACATACGAACGGAATCTGTTGCGAAACTGCTGGTCGCCGCCCCCCAGGGCTTCATCAACGATAAAGAGATCAGGCTGCAGCCGCGTGGAGATCGAAAATACCAGCCGCTGTCGCATGCCGAGACTGTAGGTGCCCACGGGGGCATCGATGAAGTCTCCGATCCCGGCAAAAGCCTGCACGGCCCGAACCTCGTCGTCGATGCTTGCACGAGGGATCCCGTGCAGGGCGAATTGCGTCACGATGTTTTCCCTGCCGGTCTCGACTTCATTGAGACCGCCCTGATGGTCCATGAGGGCGATGCGATCTGTATGGACCTCGATCCGCCCCGCGGTGGGCAGGAACAGCCCAGCCAGAAGATTGATGAGCGTGCTCTTTCCGGCGCCATTGTGGCCGATGATGCCCAGCACCTCGCCGGCCTCGACGTGGAAGGTCAGGTCGCGAATCGCCCAGAATTCGCCGGCGCGGAGCGTTTCGCCCGGTGGTCTTCCCCGCAACTCCTGCCACATATCGGCGGCCGCATAGCGCAGGCCGTACTCTGGCCGACGGCAGAATTTCTTCGACAAGCCCTTCAGGTCAAGGAGCGTTCGGCCCATGGTTGGCTACACCAGCATCCGTTCGATGACGTGGGGCCTCGCAAGCCTGCAGAAAAACCAGCCGATCATCAGAATCAGCAACCCCGCGACAGGTCCCGCTGCGGCCCCGACCAAGGAACCATCGGCTCCGTAGGCTGCTGTTCGAATCGAGTCGAACAGCCATCCCAGCGGATTGGTTTGTTGGATCATAGCGAGCGCCGAGCCCGCTGCCGGAATGATGAAGACCGGCGTGACGGCGAAGAGAAGCCACGGCAGCGCTATCATGGCATTCTCGATGTCGGGCTTGAGGACGCTGGCGGGCGCGAGCATGAGACCGAGTCCCGCGCCTGCCAGAATCACGCCGCCGATGCCCCAGAGAGCCAGGGGAAGGGTGGCGACGACCGGGGGCACCGCGAACAGGAAGAAAACACCGGCCACTACGAGCAGCCGCACGGCGGTGTTGAAGAAGACTTCGAGGAGGATCGCTGTGATCAGCCCCTCGATCGGCATCTTTTGCCGGCGGAGCATGTGCCGATTGTTCACGAACAGCCGCCTCGTTTCCTGGAAGGCTTCAAGAAAAGGCTGCGCTATGATGAGGCCGAAAATGCCGTAGAACGCGGCAGGCACGCCCGAGTCCCCGGTGGCGAGGGTGTGCATCCGCTGTCCCCCGATCAGCACGAGTGCGGTCATCGCTGCAGGCAACACCGCCCACGCGAGCCCCAGGGAGGAGAAGCGATACTTCTGGGCCAGACTCCGCTGAAGAAATCGCCAGGCCACCGGGCCAGCCCCGCGGACATCCACCGCCCAAGCGTGGAAGAAATCGCCGATGTCGACAAGGCGGCCCTCCGCGGCATGGACCCGGCACACGCGGTCGCGGTTCGTCATGGTGTGCCTCGGGGCGTGCCGACCTTCACGGCATCGCGTCCTCCGCTCCAGTCATTGAGGATCGCGGGGAGGTCATCGGGTTCTCCCTGGCGTGTCAGGTCTTGGCCGTGCTTCACGACACCAAGAACGCAGAGGCACATCTCGTCGTTCGTCCCCTCGCCATACCGCACATCGCCAGGATGATCACGGCCTGGATTCCTGGGGTTGGACCGTGAATTGTCGAAGTGCGCCGCCAGTTTGACCTTGGAGCCTTTCGGGATGAACAGCGGTGTCGCGAAGTGGTACTGTCGCTGCCAATCGAAGTCCCATGGATTCACGCGAAGCAGGTCGACCCGATTGCCGTCGGGTTTCTCGATCCAGATCGCCATGTCCTTTCCCAGCAGATGCAGGTGGGGAAGCACCATGTGAACATCGAGATCAACCGGGATCGTCCGACTGGCGACGACTTCGTGGTTCGTCGCACCGGCTGGAATCCTGAACGTCGCATTCTGCACCAACGCCCAGTGGTACGACTGCCTGATCGAGTCCTTCGCGAAGTGAACGCCGATTCGCGTGCGGTCCATCTCTGGCTTGCCGCTCGGGTGGTAGTGGATTTGAGCGACCACATCCGCCTTGTTCGGTAGCAACCGTCCGATTCCGGTCGGCAACTGCTCGGGATTGCCGCCCGGCCCCCATGCGCCAAAGTCGCTTAAGATCCTCGCCCGCGGCCCGCCGAAGCAGGCATATCCGGGCGAAGGATCCGCAGCGTCGAGTTTTGCGGCCTCCCCCGAAGTGTCGATGTAGCACATCACGTGATGAACGGCCCGTGGACTCCCCGGTTGAAACTCTATCGCCGTCACGTGACGATCCAGGCCGATACTCGTCGGGATCACAAAGCACCGGTAAATGTCGGGCCCGCTGGCCGGAACTTCGAACGCCTCGGGCATCTCGAGGATGAGGTCCGGGGGGCCCAGCAACCA
>JBIIMX010000031.1:0-15914 GCA_044337765.1 Pirellulales bacterium
CGATGACGGCTGCACGGCAAGCAGCACGTCATAGCTGTCGGTGATCGGTGCCGACGCATCGACCTGCACCACGTCGTATTGCTTTTCGAGCTCTTCGAGCACCGGCTGCCTGGGCCGTTGCTGGCCGGTGGCCATGTCGAAGCCGCCGAAAAGATCCGCGTCGGTGGTGAGTACTCCCAGCCGCTTCCGCTTCTGCTGTGCCGCGGTGCAGATCGAGCGGATGAGTTCATACTCCACAGGCGTGCCCTTGTCGAAGAACGGCACCACCACTTTTTCCAATCCGCTCGTGAAGGCGCAGCCCAGGAAGATGCTCTCATCCCGGTAGGCGCCGCGCACCCGCGACAGCACATTCACCGGCTCGATGCCAAACTGCTGCGAGGCGAGCGCCGCGGCCTCGGTCTTGGGATCGGTCGAGATCACCTCGACGTTGACCTTGCCTCGACCGAGCTGCTGAAACTGCCGCAGCATGTTGAGCAGGTTCAGCCGCGTCTGCGTGTAATCTTCCGGCACGGAGGGGCTGACGTAGGCCTTGATGTCGATGGGCCGGCTCGTCTGGAGTTCGCGCAGCAGCCGACGTGTGTCGGCTGAGAGCGAGCTGATTCTTTCCTCGGAGAGATCGGCCCGCACGTCCATGCCCCGAAAGAACAGCACGGCCCCGAGCGCCGCCGCCGCCAAGCCGAGCGTCCGCGCGATGAAGTGAACGCCCATCTTGGCTCCGTCCCGCCGGCTGGCCCAATGGCGACGGCCGATGAGCACCATCGCGATGTACAGGCAGACCGCCACGATGCCGAGGAAGTAGGCGATGCCGGACAGGCTCACGATGCCACGACCAAAGTCGGTGAACTGTTCGGCCAGACTGCACGGCTTCACCCACTTTGCAAGCGTCGGGGACATCACCGACCCGGCCTGATCTGCCACGACCAGCGGGGCGTTGAAAGCCAGCCCGAGGATGAAGGCCACGGTGAGGTTGTTGGTCAGAAAACTGGCCACCACGCCGATGGCGATCATGGCGATGCCGACAAACCAGTAGCCGAGATAATTGGACAGCAGCAGGCCGGCATCTGGGGTGCCCCAAAGGAGCAGAATGGCGAGGTTGCAGATGCAGGAGAACAGCAGCGCAACCGTATAGATCCCCACCGCAGCGAGGTATTTCCCGAACACCACCTCCCAGTCGCTCGCCGGAATCGTCAACAGCAGTTCATCGGTGCCCTGCCGCCGCTCCTCCGCCCATACGCTCATCGTGATGGCGGGGATAAACACGAGCAGGATGTAGGGCAGATACCGGTTGAGTTGGTCAAGGTTGGCAAGATTGGAGTTGAAGAACTCCGGCGGCCAGAAGGCGGCCAGCGATCCCAGCAGCACGAACACGCAGATGAAGACGTAGCCGGTGGGGTTGGAAAAGTAGGCGACGAAGTTTCGCTTGAAGACCGCGTCGAGCACGTGCCAATTCATAGAGATCTGTCCTTGAAAAATCTTCCCAAACCTGTTTCTGATGACGAGAACCGACGGCGGCCCCTGACGGCGGCCGTCGTGCCTCACACGGAGACGCCCCGCGTGAGTTCGTGAAACCGCTCGTCGAGGCCGCGACCTCCAGCCCGGAGTTCGAGCGGCGTGCCGTCGAATCGCATCCGGCCTTCGGAGATGAGGATCACCCGGTCGGCCAACGCCTCAACCTCTTGAAGGATGTGGGTGGAGAGCAGAATCGTCTTCCGTTCACCCAGTCGGCGGATCGTTTCGCGGACGCCGCGAATCTGGTTGGGGTCGAGGCCGCTGGTCGGCTCGTCGAGGATCAGGACGTCGGGCTCATGGAGCAGCACCTGCGCCATCCCAACCCGCTGCCGGTAGCCTTTTGAGAGCTTGCCGATGGCCTTGCCGATCACGCTTCCCAGTTCGCATTGGTCAACGACAGCCTCGATCCGCTCCGCCCTGCGGGGCCCCTTGAGCCCCCGCGCATCGGCGAAGAATTCGAGCAGGCTGCGGGGGGTCATATCGGGATAGAGGGGACCATTTTCGGGCAGATATCCCAGCCTCTTTGCCCCGGACAGCCTGTCGGTCGACATATCGTATCCGGCGATGCGGGCGCTCCCTGCAGAGGGGGCGAGATACCCTGTCAGCATCTTCATGGTCGTGCTCTTGCCGGCACCGTTTGGCCCTAGAAATGCGACGATCTGGCCGCGAGGCACGCTGAACGTGATGTCCTCGGTGGCGATGAAGGAACCGTAATACTTGCAGAGGCCGTCGGCCTCGATCATGGCGTCGCGCATCGTGTCACGATCGGCAGTGGCGGGTGTGTGCATCGTCCGTGCTCGTTGTGAATCGAAAGTGGCGTCGAGGCTCACCACGTCCTGATGCTCCTCGATACCGGTATTTTTTCCGGATCGTCGTTTTCCGGCAATCCCCATAATACAGGTCTGCTGACATTCGTCCCGCCCCCGAGGGTCCAAGTAGCCTGTGGGCCGCAAAATCCTGCCGCTCCGTGCGGCCGCACGAGCGACGCGGCAGGCCCCCTCCCGACGCCGGACACTGTGGGCACCGCCTCCCATTCTGTCGACATAATACAGACGGGATGGTACCTTCTCCGAGGATTCCGCGTTCGCCTTCTTTCCAGTCCCACACACTCCATGCCGCCCAGCAGAGTCCGCCGTGTCAGTCTCGCCCACTCGGTGAGTTCGCAGCTCTCGAGCAGACGGTCGATAGCCACCGCGAACTGCTCGAGGTCATCCGTAGCGGCGACGCCAAGCGGGCCGCCGCATTCGCCCGCGAGCACATGGCGGGCTGGATCGAACTCTTGCCAACAGCACCCGCGGCTCCGAAGGGCTGAGCGTTTGGCGAACCGCTGGTCGCTGGCGTGCACCCGGCCCTCCGGGCCTCGCACGCTTCAATAAAATCCCCCCGGCGGAAGCCGAGGGACTCCGGGTTCAAACACCACCCAACGTGCAGGTGACACCGGTGGCGGCTCCACGGGCTCACCGATACTCGGCCCGACCCCAGGTGGCGGCCCGTTCCCAGACGTGGATCCGCAGCGGCTCGTGCGGATTGCGGACGTCGACCATGTGCCGCCGGAGCAGGCGACCGGTCGCGTCGCCCCAGCTCACCTGCCACACGGTTGCCAGATCGTCGCCGGGCCGCGGCGGGTCGTCGGCGCACCCGAGCAGGCTCCACGAGATCGCATACTCGAGCGTATAACCGAGGCCGTCGTCGTCGAGACTGAAAGCTCCTTCGTAGCCGGTGGGGTTGATCTGCGGCTGCCGGAAGGTCATGCCCTGAAAGCGTCGCAGGCAGGTCTTCCCGCTCGGGGTGTGATGCCAGAGGAAGAGGTGCGACAGTCGCTGATTCTCAGACGCAGCCCGTTCGTCGGCGGTGGGCTCGTGCCGGCGGCTGCTGAAATAGATGGGAGCGTTGCCGAGGGCCGGCCAGCCCATCCTGCGGTCGGTCGACACCCGCACCGACACGCCGTAGCACTTGCGGCTCTCATCGGGATCAAGCTGCGGATCAATCGCGTTCCGCATCGGGTAGGGATCCCGCACGTGCGCCGCCAGGTAGAGCGCAGCGTCGTCGTAGAGCATCAGGCCTTCGGCCGCACCCATTTCATGCTCACCATCGAGACGGTTTGCGAAGCGATCGGCATGCCCCCATTCATCGAGGCGGCCGTCGATGCGGATCGGCTCCCGAGGCCGCCGGACCTCGATCGCGTCACGCGTCGGTCGGCCGTATAGGTCGGCAAGGCCGGCCGTGTCGGTCCGCTGCCGTTCCGTCGGCAGCACGATGCCCGGATCGGGCGGGATCCGGCGGACAAACCGCGACTCGCTGTAGGGGATCACCTCCGGCTCTCCGAGCAGATCGGCGCGAAACCGGAACGCCTGCCCTGCCACGAGCCGTTGCGGGAAACGAACGTTGCCACCGGCGCGATCCGCCGCGATCACGGCGCCGTCGTAGACCTGCACGTCGGTCGCGAGCGTCGCCCCCACGTACACGGCGAATTCGGTGCCGAGGTCGAGCACTTCGGTCGCCGGCGTGCCGAGGCGGAAGCCGTCCATTCCCTCAGGCATCCGGATCACGGCCGTGCCGCCGAAGAGAAACGCTGACAGTTCGTCGCGGAGTTCGATGTCGGCGGGCCCTTCGAGCACGATCACCACGCCATTGCGAAGCGTCAGTTCCATCACGCCGCCCGCGATCTCGAGCCGGCCGGCGGGCATCGCGGTTCCCACGGCCGGCAGCGGCCGCTCCTCGGCGGCCACGGCACGGCAGCTCGTGACGGTCGCGAGCGGCCGGCTCACCGTCGGGGGAAACGCCTGCGGGCCGCCGGGCTCCCGCCGCCATGCCTGAAAACCCAGTAGCGTCGCCATCGCCAAGAGCCCGCCCGCCACGGCCATGCCGATCATCTGCCACGGCCGCCTCGCGGAGTTCCGCATGTCAGCGCCCGTGGCATCGACGGCTGCCCCCCTCGGTCGCGGCAGCGCGGCGGCGACATACCGCCAGTGAAGCTCGGCATGAAGCGCCATGAACTTCTGAAACTCCTCGGCCACGAGCGGATCTTCGGCAAGGAGCGTGAAGAGCGTCTCCTCGTCCTGCTCGGTCTGGATGCCGTCCGCGACGCGACTGAAGAGGTCGCGCTGGTCATCGGTGAGAACGTCTCGCTGGCGCCGGCTTTTCATGACGCGGCTCCGGAGAGTTTTCGCTCGATGCACGCCATGAGCGCGATGCGGATTCGCCGCAAGGCCTGCGACAGGGCCGCGGGATTCATGCCCTGCTGAGCGGCCATCTCGGCGACGGAGACATCGGGCGAGTAACGTGTGGCCAGGAGCTGCCGCTGGGCGTCGGGCAGCCGCTGCAGGCAATCTTCGAGCGCCGAACGACGGGCATCGCCTCGCCGGGCCGCATCGATCGAGCGATGCATCAGCCGATCGATCGCCGCGTCGTTGAAGGCGGGCGGCACCCGCTGCCGCCGCTTCAGCCAGGCCTTCACCTGGAAACGGGCGAACTGCATCGCCCACGGCAGGAATTCCCGCGTGGTGTCGAACTCCTCGGCCTTCCTCCAGAGGGCGAGGTTCGTCTCCTGAAGCAGGTCGTCGGCCTCCTCGAAATCCCACACCATGGTGAGGATGAAGGCGTGGAGCTGCCGCTGATTCCGCGTCAGCTCGGTCACGAATTCGGCGGAGGCGGCCATGGAGGTGGTGGGAAACGCCTTCGGGGTGGTGTGGGGGAATGCCAAGGATCAGCCAAGAATTCCGACACAAAGAATTAGCCGTTCCCGGCCGTTTTCAACACGGGGGAGCGTCCGCCCCGGGCGAGAGCGGCAAAAAGGCCCGGAAAAAAGCCGGTGTCAAATCGCGACTGGAACGGCTAATTCCTTAAGGATTCTGATGGTCGGGGGCTGGTCTCTCCGCCACCCGGCCCGGTTTCCCCGAGCATTCGTCTTTTCCGCAAACCGGATCGGTCTCATCGATTCATTCTTCCCGGGGGGCATAGCCATGGGGTCAGGCATCCTGCAGTCGTTCCGCCATCGTCGTCGCGGTTCCAGCGGCGGGTTCACTTTGGTGGAACTTTTGGTCGTGATCGCGATCATCGGCACGCTCGTCGGGCTGCTGTTGCCGGCGGTGCAGGCGGCCCGTGAGTCGGCCCGCATGATGGCCTGCTCCAACAACCTCAAGCAGATGGGGCTGGCGGCGCTCAACTTCGAGTCTGCCCGACAGGGCTATCCGCCGTCGGCCACCGGCACCGGGAATGGGGTGAACGGCAGCTTTGGTGGCATCCCGTTCTTCGGCCTCATCCTGCCCTACATCGACGAAGACAACGCACGTGGAAGGGTATCGCAATGGGACTCAAATCCTGCCACTACCATGAAATGGGACAGGACGGGAGCAAATTATGGGACGAATTTCCAAATCCTCTCCACGACGCCCTTTCCCTTCATGACCTGCCCGACGCGAGGCCGACGGACATCCACCGACGTAAACGGCACGAGGCGAGTCACGTTCGATTATGGCGTGATATCACTGGTCAGCCAGGCTTCTGCCTACCGTGGAGACCACCGCGACGCCCTGTGCTTCGCGCAGGGCGTCGGACATTGCGACGTTAACGTCGCCACGCGCATTTCCAGTCTCGCGAATTGCGTGATCCAACTCGCCATGGGACCGACGAACGCGAGTGGACAGATCGTCACGCACTTGGCTTCCGATTGGACCGACGACACGACCCCCGGCCCGTATGCGGGATGGCGACCGCGGCTTCGTGGCAAGGACATTCTCGACGGCACGAGCAAGACGGCGATGCTCTCCGAAACCCACCTATTCCAGGGCGAGTATGGAAAGAGGAACGGCGCCACCTGGCCCTTTTGTTCCTCAAGATCCTGCACCCAAGACCCGACCAGGGGCTTTGACGATCCGCCGCTGGCGAGCGAAGGCAGTTTCAAGCTGTTCGCCTTTTTCAATTTTGGCGGCGTTGCTCGCGGAGCGTCCGAAGACTCCATCGAGACGACGGCCGGATCATGGCATAGCAACGTATGCCAGATCCTCATGGCCGACGGGGCTGTGCGGTCGATGGGAAGCGACATTAGTCAGACGACCCAGACACAGCTCGGTGACCGGCGGGACGGCAGCACGGTCGACGTTCCCTGATCACGAAGGATCCGAACGACATGCACATCCAGTTGCCAAACGCAGAAAAGTCCGTGACGCCTCTGGGGTTTTGTCTCGCCTTGGCGTTGACATTCCTGGGATCATCGGGCTGCGGCCGCTCGGATTTCGTCCACGTCCGGGGACGCGTGTCCTATTCCGATGGTTCACCGTTGCCTCTTGGTCGAGTCCTCATCGATGCCGGTGGCAAGCCGACGGGAGCTTGGGGGCGCATCCAGCCCGACGGACGGTTTACCATCGGCAGACGTGCCGACAACGACGGCATCGGGGCGGGGACGTACCGTGTCGCAATCGTGGACGCCCTGATTCCACCCGGCGAAGACGGCCCGGCCAAGCGGTTCGTGGACGACCGCTTCACCGACTTCACCACCTCGGGCCTCGAGTTCAAGGTGCCGGAGCAGACCGACTGGCAGATCGTGGTCGAGCCCCCCGCCGACCGCGGCCGAAAATGAAGCCGCGACGGTTTTGCGTGGCACGGTCGTCATATCCAGCTCGGCGCGGCTAATTCTTAGGTGAGGACAGCAGCGTCGAGTCTTCGAGGATTGCCCAAATGAAACCTGGCGTCGGTCGCATCGCGTTCATCCGTGCTTGGTTTTATGGGATCGCCGCCTGCGTTGTCGGCCTGCCGGCTGGGCTCGTGCTCGCGGCCGAGGCCGACGCCAGCCGCTTCCTGAAAAACCACTGCATCCGTTGCCACGACGGCAAGGTGCAGGAAGGGCAGTTTCGCCTCGACACGCTCGACCGCACCTTCACGAGCCAGTTGACAGCCGAGCGGTGGGCCGAGGTGATGACGCGGATCAACGCCGGGGAGATGCCCCCCGAGAAGGAGCCGCGGCCGACTGCCGACGAGATCGCGGGCGTGGTCGAGTGGATCTCGGGCCAATTGGCCGCGGGCGAGGCGGCCCGCATGGCCTCCCGCGGCCCGATGACCCACGACCGCCTGAGCCGGGAGGAATACGCCAACACCGTCTTCGACATGCTCGGTGTGCGGCTCGACGTCACGGAACCGGGCGTGTTCAACGAGGATCCGATCTACCGCGGATTCGACCGGATCGGTGCGATGCTTTCGCTCGCGCCGTCGCACGTCGAGCGGTATCTCGCCGCGGCCGACGCGGTGCTCGCCCGGGCCTATCCGGAAAAGCCGGTGAAACCCGGGGTCTATCGGGCCAACGGGCTGCACATCCGGGGCACGACAACCTCGCCGGAGGGGCGGCAGAAGATGAACGAACGGGCGGCGGCCATCGGCGTGACGGACAAGGTGCGAGTCCTGATCTGGCCGGGCCACTCGAGTCCCGGCTGGGCGACGTGGTGGAGCCCCGCCTTCAATCAGCCCGGCGTCTACCGGATGAAGATCACGCTCTCGGGTGTGCGGCCGAAGGATGGCCGGGTGCCCCACCTGTCGGTCTGGGATGGGAAGGCGAAGACATCGATCTTCGATGCCGACGTGCTGGCCGACGAGGACCATCCCACGACGCTCGAGTTCGAGCGGTTCATGTCGATGCCGAGGGATCTATCGCTGAAACACGAGCTGCCAGCGGTGTTTGATCCGAACGGCCACACCGTCAAGGCGCTCGCTCTGGGTGGCAACTTGTTCGTCAACAGCCGCAACCATCCCTTCGCCACCCCCACCGGCTACAAGCTGTTCGACGACGACGGCGGGCCGCTGTATCCGCTGCTGATCGTCGATTCGGTCGAACTCGAGGGGCCGCTCGTCACCGACGAGGATCGCAAGAAGCGAGAACCGTTCTGGCCGGCTGATGTGGCCGACACGACGCAGGTGCGGGATTGCCTCGCACGGTTCGCGGAGCGGGCCTGGCGGAGGCCGGTGGCGGCCGATGAGATCGACCGTTACGCGGCCTTCTATGAACACGAGCGGGCCGGCGGCGAGCAGCCGCGGGCAGCCTACCTCTCGGCGCTGGCGGGCGTACTCGCATCGAAGAGCTTCTTCTACCTCGAAAACGGTGATCCGGAGAAACAGCGGCAGGAATTGAACGACTTCGAACTGGCCAGTCGCCTCTCCTATTTCCTCTGGGGCTCGCTGCCCGACCAGTCGCTGCTCGACGCCGCCCGAGCGGGCTCGCTCCAGCGGCCCGAGGTGCTGCGGTCGCAGGTCGCCCGGATGGTGGCCGACCCGAAGATCGACCGATTCCTCGAGGCCTTCCCGCGACAGTGGCTGGAGCTGCATCGCGTCGGGATGTTTCCCCCCGACCGGAAGCTCTATCGCGACTACGACCTCTGGCTCGAGCAGAGCATGCGGCGGGAGCCCGTGGAGAGCTTCGCCGAGGCATTTCGCGAGAATCTTCCGGCCGGCGACCTGCTGGCGGGCGACTGGAGCATGGTGAATGCCCGGCTGGCCGAGCACTACGGCCTGCCCGCGCCTGCCGAAACCGGCTTTCGTCGCACGACGTTCACCCCCGATCAGCATCGCGGCGGCCTGCTCACGCAGGCGGCCGTGCTCTCGCTCACCTCCGACGGCACGCGGCACCGCCCGGTGCACCGCGGCGCGTGGGTGTCGGAGGTGATGTTCGGCGTCACGCCCCCGCCCCCGCCGCCGAACGTGCAGCCGCTCGAGCCGACGCCCGCCGACGCCGCGAAGCAGACGATCCGCGGACAATTGGCGGCACACTCCACAAACGCCGCCTGCGCCGCCTGCCACCGGAAAATCGATCCGCTCGGCTTCGCCTTCGAAAACTACGACGCCATCGGCCGCTGGCGGACAACCGAAGACACCGCCGCCGGCAAAGGGGCCAGCCCGCCGGTAGACGCTTCGGGCGTGCTGCCAGACGGCCGCAGCTTCGCCGGGCCGGAGGAATTCAAGCGGCTTCTCGCCGCCGATCCCGACCGCTTCGCCGAGGCACTCGTGGAAAAGCTGGCCACGTTCGCGCTGCGCCGCGCGATGACGATCGACGATCGCACCGCGATCCGGGAGATCGCAGCCGCAGCCAAGGCCGACGGTTACAGGCTCCGCAGTCTCGTGGAGGCGGTCGCCACGAGCGACCTCATCCGCCGCCGCTAGCGTACGATTTGTTCATCAGGAGTTTCCCATGCACGTCCTTCGCTCCACGCCGCTCATCCACCGTCGCCACGTGCTCCGCGGGATCGGCGCGGCCGTCGCCCTGCCGTTTTTGGAGTGCATGCGGGTCGCGCGGCCCGCGGCGGCCGCCGCGGCCGCCGCACGCCCCCGGCGGAGCGTCTTCGTCTACCTGCCCAACGGCGTCAACAACTACGAGTGGCAGATACGCAACGCGGGCCAGGGCTACACGGCCTCGCAGGCATTTTCCGTGCTCGAAAAGCACCGCGGTCAGATCACGCCGATCAGCGGCCTGCACCACCCCACCGGCCTCAGCCACCACCACAACTGCGAGAAGATCTGGCTCACCGGGGGGCGGATCGGCGAGGCGGAGAAGAACACGATCTCGGTCGACCAGTTGATGGCCCAGAAGACGGCGCCGCACACGCGGTTCGCGTCGCTGGAAATGGGAAACGGCTGGTCGCTCGCCTGGAATGCCGATGGCATCGCGCTGCCGTCGGAGCGGAATCCGGCCACGGTCTTCAAGACGCTCTTCGAGGAGCCGGGGGGGGGCATCGACGCGCAGCGTCGCCGGCTGCGTCGCAAGGAGAGCATCCTCGACATGGTGCTCGACGAGGCCCGCGGGCTCGAACGGCGGATCGGCACGGCCGACCGCGGCCGGCTCGACCAATACCTCACGAGCGTCCGCGAGGTGGAACTGCGGGCGAAGCGGGCCGAGAGCTGGCTCGATACCCCGCGGCCGCCGATCGAACGAGCCGTCGCCGAGCGGCTCAACCGCGACGTCAGCCCCGACAAATACGGCGATTACCTGAGGACGATGTACGACATGATCGTGCTCGCCTTCCAGACCGACACGACCCGCGTGGTCACGTTCACCACGGGGTCTGAGTCGCAGGCACCGGCCATTCCGGAGATCGGGATTTCGCAGCAGCGGCACGCGCTCTCCCACCACGGCGGCAACCCCACGCTGCTCGCCGACCTGGCGAAGAGCGACCGCTTCAATCTCGCGCAGCTCGGTTATTTTCTCACCCGGCTCGGCGAGGTGAAGGATGCCGAGGGGCCGCTGCTCGACACCTCGATGGTCCTCTTCGGCAGCGGCATGGCCTATGGCCACAGCCACGGCAATGCCAACCTGCCGCTGGTGCTCGCTGGCGGCTCGGCGCTCGGCCTCAAGCATGGCAGCCACGTCGATTTCAACACGGCGGCCGGCCACGACTATGAGAAGGATCTGATCGGCATCTGCTTCAAGCCGGTCGATCCACGGGCGCGGCTGAGCAACCTGCTGCTGACGATGGCGCAGAAGATGGGGGTCGAGACCGAGTCGTTCGCCGACTCGACCCGCGGCCTGACGGAGGTGGAGGCGTGAGCCGACGCACTCCTGGGATCCTGCTCGTCGCCGCCGCCGCCGGGCCTGCCAGAGACGGATGCAACGATGCCCTGGCACGACAGAAAACCGAGGCGGAGGGGTCGGCGAAAGCTCGAGGAGCTTTGGGCTATCCTGCCCACGCGACGAGACTTTTGCCGCCCCGCAGCCGGCACTACGCCACCGCCGGTTGCATTCTTGCCTGTCTCCTCGGCGCGGCCGCCGTGCTGGCGGCCGACCCGGCGGCCTACGTGGCGAAGCTCGACGAATTTCCGCCGGCCGACGCCGGAGTGGACCTCGCCGGCGAGCTCGTCACGGTGGACTACGTCAATCGCCGCGGCGGCTTGCGGCTCGACGGCGACTTCGACGACGAGCGTTACCGCATCGGGCCGACCTTCGCCTTCATCCTGATGCCCTACGGCATGGTGTCATACCACGGGGCGGCGGCCGACCTGCAGGACGTGCCGCTCGGCACGCGGCTCGTGGGCCGGTTCGTGCTGCCTCCGGAGGGCGACAAGGCGATCCCCCCGCCCCCGCCGGAGCTGAAGAAGCACGTGCCCGACCACAACCGCGCGATCCGGCTCGAGGACGACTTCAGCCATGCGGTCCGCACGGGCCGCGGCTGGAAGCTCCAGGCCTTCGACCGGGAAAAGAAGCAGCTGACACTCGTCGCCGTGACGGCCGCCGGCGAGCCCGTGGCCGATGCAAAGCCGGTGACCCACTCGGTCGATGCCTCGACGCGGATTTGGCGGGGCGATGGCTTCGGCACGCTCGACGATCTGGCGGCGGCGGCCGCCGCAGGAGAGGTCGTGCAGGTCAACCTGACGTGGGCGCCCGGCTGGTCGAATCATGAGTTTCACGCCAGCGACGTCTGGCTCGACGAGGCGAGCCGGAAGGCGGCCGCCGCGCGGCAGCGCGAGATTCATCTGCGGCGGATGCGGCACTTCCACGTGCCGGCCCGGATCGACCGCGTCGATCACCAGGGGGGCAGCAAGGGAATGCTGACCGTGACGCTTCTCGGAGGCTTCGACCCCGCGATCTACGACGAGTTCTTCGACAATGGCGGGGTGCAGGGAAAGATGTCCACGGGCGTCTTCGTGTCCGCCGCCGAGCCGACGCTGCGCACCTGGTGGATGAATCACGACATGCAGGGTGGGTCGGTCATGAAGAAGCGGACCATCGAGAATCCGCCCCCGGGCAGCAGCGGGATCGAGCTCGACATCCAGACGACGCTGCTCGAGGGATTTCGGCCGGGCCGGTTCGTGCGCATCGGCTCCTACACGGGTGGCTGGCCGCGGATCCAGCCGCCGCCGGAATGGCGGATGAAGTCGATGGACGACCGCGAGTGAATGCACCCGGGAAAAGTGAAGAAAAGACTGTCGACTGTTTCTTCGCAACCCGCTGGAGTGCCACACGCAGGTTCATATCCCGGCGCGATCCACCGGCTTCCGCCGGGGGCTTTTATGGGGCCATGCATACAAGCCCGGAGCGTGAGCGATGGGGACACTCGTCGGCCGCAACTCGATTCGCGTTTCCGCCCCTTGCTCCGCTCGTCTGAGACGGGTACGATGTGTGAATTGCTACACAAGGAGTTACACATGGCCACGAATCTCGCCATCGATCCGGAACTCTTGGAGCGGGCGGTCCGCGTCAGCGGTGAACGCACGAAGAAAGCCGCCGTGACCAAGGCCCTGCAGGAGTTCATCGCCCGGCGGGAGCAGCGCCGTGTGGCGGAGTTGCTCGGCAAACTCGAATGGGATTCGGCTTTCGACTACAAGGCGGAACGCACGCGTCGCGCATGATGCTTTTGGTCGACACCAGCGTTTGGTCGTTGGCACTGCGGCGCGACGTCGCCGGACCGCAGCCAGAGGTGCGGCATCTGGAGCAGGCCCTGCTCGGGGCGCAGGCTGTCGTGACGACAGGCCTCGTTCTTCAAGAGCTGCTGCAAGGGTTTTCCGGTCCCAAGGCGCGAGAACAGATCATCGACCGCTTTTCCTCGTTGCCGCTGGTGCAGCCCGATCGACAAGATCATATCGACGCCGCCGCACTCCGCACGACGTGCCGCCGCGCTGGCGTGCAAATCGGAACAATCGATGCCTTGCTCGCCCAGCTTTGCATCCGCCACCAGTTGACGCTTCTGACCACCGACCAAGACTTCGCCCACGCCGCCCGGCATTGCCGGCTGCGGATCTGGCAGGCATGACCCGGGTCTTCCAGCTTGGAGGGGCAGCACGGCCGGGAAGCAACCCAGGAAGGAACCCAGCGCGTCGGCTCACTGCGGTCTTCTCAGCGTGCCCCCGCGGCACCTGTCGCGGGCTCGAGGGGCGAGACGAGCGGCTGCGGCCGCCCCCGTAGCCAGCCGATCTGTGCCCGCCAATGCGAACTCGTTTCGGGGAAATCGTTGCGGAAATGCACGCCGCGGGTCTCCCGCCGCTCGAGCGCACCCCGGATCATCAGCCTCGCGACCTCGAGCATGTTCTGCAGCTGCCAGCCCTGCGGCTCGGCAAACTGTCTGGGCAGCACGTAGCGGCACCAGCCCTCGACCGTCTCGAGCGCCTCGGCCAACGAGTCCCCCGCCCGCTCCACCCCGACATGCCGCCACATGAGCGCCCGCAGCGAGTTGCGGATGTCGGCGAGGTCGAGCGACCCATTTGGCTCGGCAGTCTGTCCATGCCCGTCGACCGCCCGCGGATTGGCCAACGCCGGCACGCGGAATTCGTGGCTGTCGCCGCCGCCATCCAGGATTTCAGCGCTGGCAGCCTCGCCCGCACGGGCGCCATAGACGAGGCCTTCGAGCAGGCTGTTACTGGCCAGCCGGTTCGCGCCGTGCAGCCCGCTGGATGTCACCTCGCCGGCCGCGAACAGGCCGGGCAACGTCGTGCGGCCATGGGCGTCGACGGTTACGCCGCCGATCATGTAGTGGGCTCCTGGCCGCACCGGTATGCGATCCTTCGTAAGGTCGAGCCCAAACTTCCCGCAGATTTCCGCCATGCCGGGGAACCGCCGCCGCACCATCACCGGATCGAGATGAGCAAGATCGAGAAAGACGTTCGCCTGGTGCGTGCGGTGCATCACAACGGTGATCGCGCGGGCGACGACGTCGCGCGGCGCAAGTTCCGCCCGTGGATCGAAGTCGGGCATGAACCGCCGGCCATCCCGATCGACGAGCCACGCGCCCGCGCCGCGGACGGCCTCCGTGATCAGGCTGCGGGCACCGCCGGCGATGTAGAGCACCGTCGGATGAAACTGCATGAACTCCATGTCACGCAGTTCCGCGCCCGCCCGCCACGCCAACGCCATACCGTCGCCACTGGCCCCGGGCGGATTGGTCGTTTCGCGGTAGAGTTGGCCCGCGCCCCCGGTGGCGAGAATGGTGCGTCTGGCCCAGACGAGCGTTTTGCCGTGCGACGGATTCCAGACGAGCGCTCCGCGACACGCCCCTTCATGCGTGAGCAGATCGACCGTGAACGTTTCGGGCCAAACCTCGAGATTCTCGAGCGCCCTCGCCTGCTCGATCACCGCCCGCATCACCTCGCGGCCGGTGGCATCGCCCAGGGCATGCACGATGCGGTGGTGGCTGTGCCCTCCCTCGCGACCCAGTTCAAGGCTGCCGTTGTGTGAATCGAACCGCGTGCCCCAGGCGATCAGTTCCGCGATCCGCGCGGGGGCCTCGCGGACGACCGAATCGACCACGCTCTCGTCACAGAGTCCGCCGCCGGCCGTGAGCGTGTCGGCGACATGATTATCGAAGCGGTCCTCCGGATCGACGACGCTGGCGATGCCCCCCTGCGCCCACTGGCTCGACGAACTCTGCAGGTCATCCTTCGTGACGACCGTCACGGACAACCTCGGATCGACCGCCAGCGCCGCCCGCAAGCCGGCCAAGCCGCCGCCCAGAATGAGCACATCGCTGAAACAGTGCGGCACCCGCTTCGGTCCGAATGCCGCAAGGTAGCGAGGGCCTTCGAAAAGGTGGCTTGTCTGGCTCGTCTGCGTCATTCGCCGCCGGTGTCCTTCACATCGCTGGCTCCCTGGTCACCGCTGGTGCCCTGCAGGAACGCCTTGAAACGTTCCCGGTAATCGCTCGGCGGCCGGCTGCGTCGGCCTTCGGCCTGGCCGCCCTTGGCATCGGCGGGAACGTCGCGGGAATTCTGCACGCCCGACGGCCGGAGCCCAAGGCTGCGCAGCACCCGCTCAAACTCACCCCGCTTCTGCAGGTCGGGGCTTTCAGCCTGCCGCCGCATCTTCTCCCAGCGGTCGAGGAACGCGCGGGCCTGATCGCGGGTCCAGCCGAGTTCATCGAGCACGTCAGTCCGGCCCGATTCCACCGTGTTACGCAGGTGTTCGAGAGCGAGATCGGCAGCGTTGCGAGCGTTCTCAAGTTCCTGTGCTGCCCATTCTGTTTCGCGTGGCGGCAGCGGCTCCTGAGAAGCCGGTCCGCCTGCAGGCGGCGTCGCTGCGCCTTCGGACGATCCGCCCCCGCCCACAGGGCTCGATTGATTCGCTCCATCTGGCGGTGGCCCTGCTGCCTGCTGCCCACCCGGCGTGTCGCCGGCCTCGCCCTTCTGCGTGGGGTCGCCCTGCGTTTGCGGTGCACCCTTGCCTGCCGACCCAGACGCGGGCTTTCCACTTTTGGGCTGCCCATTGTCTGCAGAACCCTCGCCAGCAGCATCACCCTGTCCCTGCTGACCCTGTCCCTGCTGACCCTGTCCCTGCTGACCCTGTCCCTGCTGACCCTGTCCCTGCTGACCCTGTCCCTGCTGGCCCTGTCCCTGCTGGCCCTGTCCCTGCTGGCCCTGTCCCTGCTGGCCCTGTCCCTGCTGACCCTGTCCCTGCTGACCCTGTCCCTGCTGACCTTGTCCCTGCTGACCTTGTCCCTGTTGAC
>JBIIMX010000319.1:0-4315 GCA_044337765.1 Pirellulales bacterium
CTTGGCCGCAGGAGTTGACCCCGTGGCCACAAGTTTTCAACTTGTGCGAAGCAAAGACACGGCAAGTTGGAAACTCGCCGCCACGGGGAAGGGAGACACGGCACGCTTGGAAACTCGCCGCCACCGAGGGGGCGGCGTCTACTTCGGAGGCTCGGTCGGCTCCGGGAGGTCGGCGATGCTCTCGAGCCGAAAGACCTCCAGAAATTTCCGCGTGGTCCGATAGGACGGCTCTGCGGCTGCAGCAGCAGTGTCGTCGTGGATGAGTTCCAGAAGACCGCGGCGCACCAACTGCCTCCATACCGATGGCCTGGCATCGCAGCCCAGCTCCACGATACGGTCGCGTTTGACGGGCTGATTCCACGCCACCAATGCCAGCACATCGAGAGACTCTGCGTCGAGCCGAACCGTGCGGGCGCGGGCCTCGACGACGCTGCCAAACCGCGCGAACTCCGGCCGCAGCCGCATGACCCAGCCGGCGTCCTTCGCCACCACCTCGTAGGGGCAGTTGTCGGCCCGATACCGGCGCCGCAGTTCGGACGCCAGGTCGTCGATCTCCTGCGGCCGTACGCCCCTCATCAGACTGGCAACCTTGCGGCTGGTGATCGCCTCGCCGTCGGGCAGTCCCACGAACAGGATCGCCTCCAGGATGCTCTCCGGACTGACACGGAAGCTGGCATCGTCCGAGGATGTGGCAAACTCGTCGTTTTCATCGAGCACGGGCGAAGCATCCACCTTCACGACGTCTGCCTCCGCGGACGGCTGCGCATAGGGATCGCCCGTGCCCATCATCGCGGCAAAGGCTTGCGCCAGCTTGTCGATCGACAGCCCGCCGTCGGCCGGAGCCGCCTGGAAGCCAGCGGGCTGCGGTGACTGTGTGTCGGCCTTCGTCGCCGTCTTGGGCGTGCGTTTGGCCATGCTGGCTAGCGCCACCGCTTCGCGACGTGGGCCTTCATGAAGGCGAGTGAATCGGTGGCGAGCTGATCCTCGGATGGAAACATCTTCCGCCAGATTTTGGTCGCCGCCACGATGTTCGGCAACGCGAGGCCGAACGCCTCCACCACCATCCAGCCGTCGTAGCCCGCCTTGTGCAGGGCGTCGAAGGTCTCGTCCCAGTGCACGTGGCCGGTGCCGGGGATGCTGCGGTCGTTTTCCGAGATGTGCACGAGCATCGTCCACGGAGCCGCCGCCTGGATTGCCGCCGCGAGATTCTTCTCCTCGATGTTTGCATGGAAGGTGTCGTACATCATCCGCACGTTCGGATGGTCGACCGCCTGGACGAACGTGACCGTCTGCGCGACGCTCGTGAGGAAATAGTTCTCGAAACGGTTGAGGTATTCGGTGACGATCGTCACGCCGGCCTGGGCGGCATGCTCGGCGACCGTTCGCATCGTGTCGACGCCCCACTTGAACTCCTCGGGCGTCGGTCCCTTGCCGGTGAACTCGCCGATCGCGGAGTGGGTGGGGCCGACGAGGAGTTTCACGCCGGCTGCCTGGCAGCAGTCGATCGTCTTCTTCATGGCGTCAACGGCGGCCAGACGGACGCTGGCCGACGGGCTGATCGGATTGTCGCCAGGGCCGCGGACCGTGACGGCCGTTCGCTCGAGGCCCATGGCATCGAGTTTTTTCGACCAGTCCTTGTAGAGAGATTCTTCGAGTTCAAAGATCGGAATCTCGATGCCGTCGTAGCCAAGTTTCTTGATCCGCTCGACAACGGGCACGAGCCCCTCGTGCATGCGGTCGGTCCAGAGGAGCAGATTGAGGCCGTATTTCATGGAAGACTCCCGAGAGCAACAAGCGGACAAGAAGGGCTGCCAGTGTACATAAAGAGACGCCGCAGCCGGTAGTATCCGACACGATCGGTGCACATCCCCAATGGGCAGCGGCCCGCGAACGCGGCCGATCTGGTCCGAGCCCGGCACCATGCGACGGTGCCGCAACCTGCGACAAAACCGTACCGCGACACCCGGTGCTACTTCGCGCGGGAAGGTCGTTTCTTGCCCGCGGCCCCCAGCCGACGGCCGTTCTTCGTGGCCGGCACGCTCTTCAGCGGCTCGGCTGCGCCGTCGAGCGGGGCGCCCGCCGCGATTCCGGCGAGCCGGGAGGTGATCCTGTCGGCGTAGGCCTGCGAAAGCTCCATGCCGAGGAACGATCGCCCCAGCTTCTTGGCCACCGCGAGGGTCGTGCCGCTACCGCTGAACGGATCGAGCACCGTCTCTCCTTCGCGGCTCGAGGCGCGGATGATCCTCCCGAGCAGCTGCTCCGGCATCTGACAGCCGTGCCAGCCGGACCGCTCCTTGAACGTCCCGCAGATCCGCGGGAAGTACCAGGTGTCTTCAGCTGCTCCGAAGCCTTCCGGCAGGTCCTGTGGACGCAGCACCCAGGTATCGTCGGGGAGCCGGCCTGTCGGGTTGGCCCGCTTGTCGCCATAGACGAGTTCGCGGGCCGACGGCACTCGGATCGCATCCGTGTTGAACGTGAACGCAGCCGGATCGCGGACAAAATGAAACAGGTGGGCGTGCGATCGACTGAACTTCTGTTTGCAGTTGACGCCGAAGGTGTAATACCAGACGACCCAGCTGCGGCAGGTGAGCCCCAGCTCCCGCGTAGCCATCACCTTCAACTCCGCGGCGTATTCGTCACCGATCGCCAGCCAGAAGGTGCCGTCGGGCCGCAGGACGCGGACAATCTCACGCATCCACTTTTTCGACCAGCCCAGGTAGGCGTCGGCCGACAGGGTGTCGTCGTAGGCGTCGTATTCATAGCCGATGTTGAACGGCGGGTCGGCAAAAGCAAGAGGCACGCTGCCCGTCGGCACCCTCGCCAAGAGATCGAGGCAGTCGCCCCGATGCACAGCATTGATCGCCAGAGGTTCGGGTGTCGTGGCCATCACTGGGAACTCCATTTCTTTCGCGGCCGCCGGTCGTTGCGTGGACTGCGACCGCCCCTGGCCACGGTAGCGATGCCGGTGGACATCGTCCAGAGGCTCCTCCGTCACGCCGTCGCCAGCCGTAGGGCTGCCACGCAGGCGGCCTCGAAGGCGTCGAGATCGAGCTGCTCCTTGGTCGTATGGATCTCCATCTGTCCGCAGCCGAGGGTCACCGTGGGAATGCCGTTGGCCGCCATCCAGTTGGCGTCGAGGCCACCGTTGGAGACTTCGAGCCGGGGCACTCGTCCGATGCCATGCAGTGCCTCCCGGGCCGCCACCACGCAGGGCTCGTCATCCGACAGCCGAAACGCCTCGTAGTCGAGGTGCCCGTCGAATTGCACGCGGCCAGCCTTGCCATCCACGCTCCGCACCTTCTTGACCGCGTCCGTGAAGGCCTTCTCGATCGCCTTGACGATTTTTCCGCGAAATGCCGGGTCGTGGCTCCGCGCCTCGGCCCGCAGCGTGGCCGACTCGGCGACGACGTTCGTCGCACAGCCGGCGTTGATCACCCCCACGTTGCTCGTGCCGCGTTTGCCATCTTTCATCACCAGCCCGTGCCAGCCCTCGTCGACGAGCGACGCGATCGCCAGTGATGCGATCGCGATCGCCGACACGCCTTTTTCCGGGGCCACACCCGCGTGGCTCGGGATTCCCTCGATGGCGATGTCCATGCGGTAGCCACCCGTCGCGCCAACCGTGATCTTCTCGACGGCACCGCCGTCGAAATTGAAGGCCAGCTTCGGCCGGCCGAGGTCGGCGGCCTTGGCGAACCGTGCCCCGTAGAGACCGACCTCCTCCTGGATCGCGAAGAAGAATGTCAGGGGAGGATGCGGGAGCTTGTGCCGAAGAATCTCCAGTGCCGTGGAGAGCACGACCGCGCAGCCGGCGCGATCGTCGGCGCCGAGCCCGGTTGCCGGATTGCCGCTCTTCACAAAGCGACCGGCAACGAGCGGCTTCGTGCCGATGCAGACGGGCACCGTATCCATGTGCGCCATGAAGAGCCGCCGCGGGCCCGGCATGGTGCCTGGCAGCTTCACGATCAGGTTGCCGACGTTGCCCTTGAGCGGCGTCTTCGTGTGGGCTGTGTCGAACGAAATCGCGTCGGCCGGGCAGCCAGCTTCCCGCAGCCGCTTCACGATGTGGTCGGCCACGTCCTTTTCGTTGCCCGATCCGCCCGGAATGGCGAGCAGGTCGAGCACCACGCGGCGGGCTGCGGCGAGGTCGGGCTTTTTGGCGACGGGCTGCGGAGATCCTGCGGCCTGAGTTTTTGTGCCGACAGGCTTTACACTGCCTCCGGAGGACCGGGCAGATTTCGGAGACGGTCTCACCGACGTTTTGAGGGAAGCTTTTTTCATGCGGATATTTCTCGCGGGGATCATGCAGGGGTCG
>JBIIMX010000320.1:0-4314 GCA_044337765.1 Pirellulales bacterium
GCGTGCCGAGGCGGTGCGCAATGGCTTGAGCGTGCCGTTCGAGACCACGCCGATCACCGATCTGCCTGGCCAATGGACCATCGTGCTTGCCAACCTGTTTGCCGATACCGTCGTCGACCTCGTCGATGAACTTGTTGCACGAACCGGCGATCATCTGATCCTGGCTGGCATTCTGGCCGACCGGGAACGCGCTGTCAGGGATACGTTCGACCCGCGGCTCGGGCAGCCTGAGCGGTCACAGAACGGCGAGTGGGTCTGTCTGCATTATCGCGCACAGGGCGACTGACAGACGGAGCGACCGACGAGGGACCGGCCGGTGCCCAAAAGACCAGGGCCGGAGCGCGTCTTTCGACGCTCTCCGGCCCTGCAATCGTTTTTGTTCAGTTGGTGCCGCTTAGTAGCGACGACCACCGCCACCGCCGCCGTAGCCACCGCGACCGCCGCTGCTCTCGCGCGGCTTGGCCTCGTTGACGGTCAGGGCACGACCATCAAACTCCTTCTCGTGCATGCCGCTGATCGCCCGCTGGGCGGCGTCATCGGCCTGCATCTCCACGAAGCCGAAGCCCTTGCTGCGACCAGTGTCGCGATCCTGGATGACCTGCGCGCTGACGACGGTTCCGAATTCGAGGAACATCTGCTCCAGCGATTCGCTCGTCACGCTATACGCAAGGTTTCCGACATACAGTTTCTTACCCATTACAGAAAAACTCCTACCGATGACCCAAAGATGCTTTCGGGGTCACGTCGAAAGGGCCAGAAAGTGGCAGCCCGCCAGAGGGTAAGGGCGAGGATAAAGAAGCGGCGGCAACGGCCTTTCGGCCAACGCGCAACGAATAGCGTCGTCTCAAACCAACCCCTGCACTTTAGGCGACGGTCGGACGAAAAGCAACGTCGCTCCCGCAGCCTCCAATCCCGCGGTTTGCCCGCACAATACCGGAAAATACGACATCCGGCGGATTGCTTCCGGTCGCCGAGGAAAAGCGGCGGCCTACAAACGTTCCTCGACGACGGGGTTGGTGAGGCTGCCGATCCGCTCGATTTCGATCGTCACCGTGTCCCCGGGCTTCAGGAACACCGGCGGCTTGCGGGCGAAGCCGACGCCGTGAGGCGTGCCGGTGAGGATCACCGTGCCGGGCCGCAGCACCATGCTCGCCGAAAGGAATTCGATGATCGCCGGCACGTCGAAGATCATGTCGTCGGTGTTCCAGTCCTGCATCACCTCGCCGTTCAACACCGTGCGGATCGAGAGCTTGTTGGGATCGGGAATCTCGTCGGTGGTGACGAGTGCCGGGCCCAGAGGGCAGAACGTGGCGAACGTCTTGCCACGACACCACTGGCCGCCGCCGCCGTTCCGCTGCCAGTCGCGGGCGGACACGTCGTTGGCGCACGTGTAGCCGAGCACGTGCTCGAGGGCACTAGTCCGGCTGACGTTGTGGCAGGTCTTGCCGATCACGACGGCCAGTTCGCACTCGTAGTCGACCTGGTCGCTTCGCAGTTTCCGCGGCAGTACGATCGGATCGCCGGGATTCTGCAGCGTGCCGGAATTCTTGAGAAAGAGCACCGGGTGGGCCGGTGGTTCGGCGTTGCTCTCGGCGGCATGCTGCTTGTAGTTGAGGCCGATGCAGAGGATGTCGCGGGGTTCCAGGGGCGCGAGAACTCTGTCGACAACAGCGACGGTGCCGGTGTCGCGGAGGGTGCCGAACAGATCCCCTTCGAGCAGCGTCACGCGGCCGTCGGCGTGGAGGCTTCCCAAGTGGGTGCGGCCGGCGGATTCGAAGCGGATGATCTTCATGCGGGGGACTCTCCGTGCAAGCAGGCGGGGCAGCAGGGCCGCGGATCGTGCCAGCACCAGCCACCAGCACCAGCCAACGGGCTGATGGTGACCCAGATGATACCTTTCGCCGCCGCCGTGTCAGCGGGCCGCAGACCGATCGGGCTTGTCGCCGGAACAAAAGCAGATGGGTGCAGGATTTGCGGCGATGGGCAGAGCAAACCACCGCGCACAGCCCTTATGCAGCGCATCGCGGACGCGCGGCTGAGGCATAAGGCAGCGGCATAAGGCTGAGGCATAAATTGACATAATGCCGCATGGGTGTATAAAAATATAGAACTTTTGCCACGTTGTGGCCGAGTTTCAGGCAGCAGCGTCTTGGATCTTCGCTCCCGTGCAGCAGGCGAACACCGATGGGATCGAACCCGGTTTGGGAATCTGCCTGGGCGCCAGCCTCTCATGGAGCTTGTCCAGACGCCCGGCAAAGAGGCTTTCTTCGAGCGATTCCGCAGAGCCTGCAGGCCTACGGTTGCAGGAAACTGTTGGCGATCGCTTTGGCAGTCGCCGCAACCTTCCTGCAAACGCGGCCCTCTGGGATGGCCGCTGCGGCTGACGGTGCGGATTTCTTCGAATCACGAATCCGGCCGGTGCTCGTCGAGCACTGCCACGAATGCCATGCCGGCGACACGGCAGAAGGGAGCTTGCGGCTCGACTCCCGCGCGGGATTCGAAGCGGGCGGAAAGAGTGGCCGGCTCATCGACGAGAAGCAGCCCGATGCGAGCCTGCTCCTGCAGCTCATCCGCCATGAGATCCAAGACCGGGAGATGCCCCAGGGCGCCGACAAGCTGCCGGCCGCAGTGATCGCGGATTTCGTGCGTTGGATCGAGACAGGCCTGCCCGGACTCCCCGACACGCCGCCGTCGTCGCAGGCTGCGACGTCGGAAACCTGGGCGGCGAAGCTCGCCGCCCGGCGGATGCACTGGGCGTGGCAGCCGGTCGCCACAGTCGCCGTTCCGGAAGTGTCGCTGCCTGCCGAATCGCCGCATCGGGCGTGGCTCGCCCAGCCCATCGATCGCTTCCTGCTGGAAAAAATAGTCGCCCGTGGGCTCGAGCCGGCGCCGCCGGCCGACCGCTCCACGCTCATCCGGCGACTGAAGATCGCGATCGTGGGTCTGCCACCGACGCCGGAGGAGGTGGCGGCGTTTGTGAACGATCCGAGCCCCGAAGCCGTTGCCAAGCTCGTGGACGAACTCCTTGGCAGTCCGGCTTTTGGCGAGCACTGGGCCGAATACTGGCTCGACCTGATGCGGTTCGGCGAGACCGGCGGCTATGTCCGCGATTATCCGATTCCCGATGCCTGGCGGTATCGCGACTACGTGATTCGGGCGTTCAATGCAGACGTGCCGTACGACCGTTTCGTCTCCGAGCATCTGGCGGGCGATATGCTGCCGCCCCGACACAACCCCGTACTCAGGATCAACGAGGCCGTGCTCGGCACCGGCAGCCTGCGGGTGATGGAGGTCTCTTCCACGGCCACCGACGTCGCGCTCGAAGAGGCGCAGATGATCGAAAACCAGATCGACACGCTCGGCAAGGCCTTCCAGGGCCTCACGATCGCATGCGCCCGCTGCCACGACCACAAATTCGACGCCATCTCTACGCGGGACTACTACGGGCTCTTCGGCATTCTGGCCAGTTCGCGGCAGACGCAGGCGATCATCGACGATGACACTGTGAAACAGTCCGGCGTCGCCCGGCTTACGACGCTCAAGAGGGAGATCGAGTCCGCCCTCGCCCAGCAGTGGATCGACGATGTCGGTCTGTCAGCGACGGCGATTGCCCGTGCCGCTGCCGGAGAGTCGAGCGTTGCAGGGGGCGGATCTGCGGGCCGTACCGAGTCGGTGATTGGCACGCTGCTGGGCCGCCAGCAGGTGCCGATGGAGGATCCGCTCTATGCGATCTGGAAGGCACGGTCCGAAAGCCGAACCGGGGGAACCTCCGGTGCTGACACGTCGTTTGAAGTTGCCTTCGCGGCCGCAGCCGCCGATCTCCGCAGGGTAGCGTCGATGCGGGCCGAGCGAAATTCCGCGGCATTCCGCCCGCTCGCCGATTTCACAGGCTCCGCCGCCGGCTGGCACACCAGCGGCGTGTTGCCCGACTCCCTCCATTCCGCGGCCGCCGACATCGCGTTCGCCGCCTCCGGCGACATGGTCGTCGAACGGTTTGTCGCTCCCGGCCTCTGCTCCGATCGGCTCTCACGCAAGCACGGAGCGATCGCTCGCTCCGATGATTTTCCGCTTGGCACGAAGTTCATCAGCCTCCATGTCGCGGGTGGCGACGCCGCGCATGTCCGCCTCATCCAGCACAACTTTCAACAGATGGAGAATGTCGCGCACGGTTCGAAGGTGCGGCATTTCGAGTCGCGGTTTCCCGCATGGGTCACCGTGCCGGTTGGCCATCAGCCCACCTGGCAGGGAGGCCGGTCCTATCTGGAAATCCTCACCAAGGATGATGTGGCCCACTTTCGCCGGTCGGAGACCGGC
>JBIIMX010000388.1:0-3711 GCA_044337765.1 Pirellulales bacterium
CCGCGCAGCGGCATGACCTCAGCCTCGTCGCCCACTGCCACGATCTTGCCTCCGGCGACTGCCACGGCTGCGGCGCTTGGTCGGGCGGCGTTCACGGTGACGATCGGCCCACCGCGGAAAATGCGTTCAGCTGCGGGAGAGTCTGCTCGGGCTGCTGGAACGCAGACGGCTCCTGGGCCGATGGCTGCGCAGCACACCAACGCGCAACGCAGCACGAGAGCTGGAATCACGGCCCGCATCGGGCCGCTGGTCAAGTGGCTGGTGTGGTTGCTGGTCAGGTTGATTGGCGATCGAGCGGCAGGCGTCGGGAAACGTGTTGCGGACATCCAGGAGACCTTTCTCTGGCACTCTGTCTTTGGGGTTACGGAGCTTGTATTTGGTGTCGATTGTCGCATTGGCGAGAGGTTGGCTTTCCTCGCCCGGGAAGCGAGACGTCGATGAAGGCGGCTCAGGCCGACGGCTGGCAGGTTGGACGGACTGCCCGTGTCGGCTTCGCTCACTGTGTATCTAGCACAAAGCACCGAACCCGTCGCAGTTCGGGGGGCTTTTTGCCTGGCTTGCCGCGATTGGCGTTGCCGCGGCGGCACGGGCTCGCCCTCCCGGCCCAGCGCGGGAATCAAGTGGGGGTCGTGTGAGAACGAGACTTGTATCGAGGCCAGGCGACAACGTCACCGCAGGAAGCTCGAGGTGTCTGGCGGACACGCCTTCCGTTCTGGGTTCACCGAGGGACCGCGTGGGGTCTGTGGCCGAACTCATCGGTGAGTCTGAACACGCTCGCCTCAGACAAGAATCCGTTCACGAGCACGACGATGTGGCGGCAGCTTGCCATCATGATGGTACAGGACGCCCTGCCGCAGTTCCGCGAAGGCCCCTGCGGATCAGCGGGAGTAGTGCCAACATCTGGAATACGTGTGCTATCGATTCAGTCGTCGGCTAGCGGCCCTGCACGAGCGACTCCCAGAATTCCTCCGAGCCAGAAACCGAGTTGTGGTCGGTGCCGTCGATCATCCTCATCGTCGCCACGCCGGGCTGAAACGCCGCGAAGAGTTCTTTCGTGTCGCCTAGCGGCACGATATCGTCGTGCGATGCCGCAATGACGAGCGTCGGGCAGCTGACTTTGGGTGCATACCGCCACGACTCCCAAGGATCGCAAAGGAGCAGCTGCATCGGCAGAAATGGGGCGACGCGGCTGGCGATGGCTAGGATGCTCTTGAAGGGCGTGACGAGTACGAGCCGAGAAACCGGCATCTCCGCGGCGAGTTGGATGGCAAGGCTACTGCCGAGGCTGCGTCCGACGACCATGACGTCGGCGTGCGGCCCGTGAGCCATCTGGAAGACCGCCTTGGCGTCGTTTCGCAGGCTGGCCTCGGTGAGCCGGCCGGTGCTGCCACTGTAGCCACGGTAGTGCAGGGCGTAGATGGCTCGGTCAGGAAACGCGGCCGCCAGTTCCGGCACCGTGTAGGCGACGTCCTCCGCGTTGCCGCCGAAGTAGATGAGTGCCTTCGGTCCGGCGAGGGAACGGGTGGCGATCCTCAGGCGGGCGTTGGGCACCTCGAGCACGCGTGCTGCGTCATGCGTTGCCGTCGCCGGCGTGGGCATGTAGATGAACGACCGCTGGAAGAGGAAGAAAAATAGGCAGAGCCCACCGTACACGCATGCGACGATTGTCAGGGCGGTTAAGAGCATGCTTCGGGATCTCATGGCAAGTGCTGCGAGCCACTCTGGACATCGGCGGGACGTCATCGGGCCGTTGCCCTGTCGCAATGTACCCGGAAACGACACCGACCAACTGGGCGCCCGTCTTCAACTCTTCGGTCTGGTCGGGATGCATCCATAGGGCCCGAGACTGCTTGCTTCTGTGCCGCTCGCTGAATGGCCGTGTGGGGCAACGTGGCTTCGTCGCAGAAATCCGGATTCTCGACAGGGATTCGTGGATCGGGTTCATGCCCCAGAAAAACAGTGGTTTTCGGAAGGCACTACCTGAAATCCACACCTGTTTCTGCGCAGGCCGTCGCCCATGGCGGAAACCCGCGGAAAAGAAAGACCGGGATGGCTGGCGAGGAGGTCGATTCATTCGCGGAAACGGAGCCTGGCGGCTCGGCCGCTCGTCCCAGCGCTCGTGGTCGAGCTTGAGGTGAAACTGCGGGAATCCGTCATGAAGTCAGGAAGTCGGGGATGCGCCCGATGATTTAGGCTTCGGTCGCCAGATTTCATGGCCGGAGGTGGCTTGCCGCTTTTTGGCGTCCTCGAAGATTGCCGCGAGATCGTGCCCGAACTTTTCGGCGATGCGTCGCCGAGTCGCGTGAATGTCTTCGATCGTCGTGTCGCGACCAGGAGATTTCTGTGTCATCGCTCAATAGCTCCTCGGGCCTCGGTTGAAATCGTGCCGAAGCTCTCTGCCAGGCCCGTCAGAGACCCAACCACTGTCGCAGTGCTGCGTCGATTCGTCTCGCATCGTCGGTGCCGAGTCGGCCGACCATTTTTATGACCAGCGATTCGTGGATCGTGTACAGCCCCCGCTTGACGAATGAAGCCACGTTCAGCCCGGCTCCCTGCCAGTCGGCAAGGCTGCACTCGCCCTCGATCATCCGGTCGGTCTTACTCGTCAAAGGCAGGACAAAGACGTCTCGTGAGCGATGCTCGCCACTCACTACGACCGCCGGCCGCACCTTCACGCCGGATCGGTCTGAAAAGGGCTAGGCGACGAGAATGACGTCATTTTTGGAGAAGCTTGGCATAGTCATCGTCCTCAGGGTTGTCCCATATTTCGGCGAGTGACTTCTGGCTGGCATCAAGCCAAAAGTCGGTGCCATCTTCGGGGAGCACTGTCACGAGAACTTTGGCGCCTTCTGGAAGAGTCGCCGGTTCCGCCAGTTCGACCTTCCCGTCGTGGATAATTGCCTTGAGTGTGACGATCATGAGAAGAGGGCTCCGGGGCGGTGTCGAAGGATATGCGAGCGTGCGATCTGTCGCGTCATAGTTGCTGACCCTCAGATTCTAATCCAGATTGTCGCTCAACGCTTCACTCGTGTGAGGGCCTCGACCTCGACATCGCCCCAGGGCCGCACGGCATCAGGATTCGCAACGCTGTCAGCGAGCCGTCGCTCGAGTTTCGCTCTCTGCCAATCGGAGATCGGTGCGGCTGCCACGTCGTGGATAACGTTATTCCAGATTGCTTCAGCGACTTGGATCCGTTCCTCGATACTGAGGCGATCGATCCCTAGGTCGTGCAGTGAGACGCTGACCATGAGAGCCTCCGTGGCAAAACGTTGTGACATCGGGAAAAAGTATACGCCCGTACACGTTTTGGGTCAAGCTTGCCACAGGAAAAGTGGGGCGGCGTAAATGCGTCCAAACCCTCTCGCGAGCACTGATACAGAAACTGGGTATGGGGCAGCGTGACCGGAATGAGCACTCTTTCGTCTGCCAGCGTGTAGCGGCGAATCGAGCTGCAGTTCCTCATGATGTGAGCATCCTTGGATGATGACGGCGTCCGGTTTGAGCCGTTGCCGAATCCATCTGCACCACCGCCCTCTTCTAGGCCAACAGGCCGAGTGGCTGTCATCTCCGAGGCGGTTTTTACCGGCCGAGATCTCGACTTCCGTGAAGGATTCGGGCAATTTCGACACCCGATGCCGACGGCCGAAAAAAGATTACGTAGAGCCCGACTGAGATACTGCGACATCCGGCGACCCCGAAACCTGGTCGCGA
>JBIIMX010000067.1:0-12181 GCA_044337765.1 Pirellulales bacterium
TGAGAGAGAAGGTGGCACCGTTGCCGAACCGCGGCCACCCACTCGCGGGCAGCTATTGGGTTGTCGCGTGCAATGAACTCCGCGATATCGAGGAGGTCTGCTTCGGCGTCCTCGGAAAACGTCGCCTCGCTCATGCCCGGTGGGCCCGCTCGACCGCCGCGATGCGTTCCTCGGCCTTGGCGAAGACCATTTCGGCAGGCACAACGCGGCCCTCATCGAGTTGAACGAATCCTTGGCGCACGGCGCCCCGCAACGATTCCTGAGCCTGCAGGAGACGTAGTCCTTCGGACAGGACATCACTCTCCGTGAGAAAACGACGCTCAGCGATCAATCGCTGGACGAATGGTTCAAGATCGGCGGGGATGTCGACGGTCATGGATTGCTTTCTGTTCGTCGAGGATTGGTTGGGAAGCTCACTCGGCTTGGATCTGCGGGCGTGCAATTCTTTCGTCAACGGTGCCGACCTTCAGATTCTATCCCAGATTATCGCTCAACGCTTTATTCGGGTGAGGGCATCGACCTCGACATCGCCCCAGGGCCGCACGGCATCAGGATTCGCAACGCTGTCAGCCAGCCGTCGCTCGAGTTCCGCTCTCTGCCAATCGGGGATCGGTGCGGCTGCCACGTCGTGGATAACGGTATTCCAGATTGCTTCAGCGACTTGGAGCCGTTCCTCGATACTGAGGCGATCGATCCCGAGGTCGTGCAGTGAGACGCTAACCATGAGAGCCTCCAAGGCATAACGGTGCGATATCTGAAAAGAGTGTACGTACGTACACAATTTTGGTCAAGCTTGCCACAGAAAAATTGGGGCGGCGGCGCGTGTGCCAACCCGCTGAGGACCGGCGAGGAGGCAGTTCTTGGCTCCCCGGCAGGGGTACATGGATTACGGTATTGCTCGAAAAAAACGGTAGTTTTCGGAAGGCACTTCCATAATCCACACATGTTTCCGTGCAGGCCGTCGCCCTTGGCGGAAACCGCTGAAAAGAAAGACCGGGATCGCTGGCGGGGAGTGGCGACCGCAGCGGCTGTGAACCAGAGTAGAAAGAACCGGTTGAGTATCCCGCGAGTCTTCCCAAGGCCGCATGACCGGCACGGTACGTGGTTGATTCGTGAAGACGAGAAGTCGGGGCGAGCGAGATTTGCCTTGGCTATACTATGAAAAGAGTCCTAGGCTGGTGTGGTTCTCCCGTGGCGGTACCAAGCATGAATCGAATCACCGTCGACCCCAAGCAGATGAACGGCGTGCCCTGCATTCGCGGGCTGAGAATTCCGGTGGCGACAGTGGTCGGCATGGTGGCGGAAGGCATGGCGGTTGAAGAGATCGTTCGCGATTTTCCCGACCTCGAAGCCGAGGACGTTCATGCGGCCCTTGTCTTCGCTGCCGAGGCAGTGCGTGAACGGGAAATCCCACTGCTTCACGCATCATGAAGTTTCTGATCGACAATGCGCTGTCGCCGCTCGTGGCACAGCTGTTGCGAGACGCAGGTCATGACGCGACGCACGTTCGCGATCACGGGCTCGCTGCCGCTGATGACGATGTGATCTTTGAGTATGCAGAGCACGAGCGAAGGATCATCGTTTCTGCGGATACCGACTTCGGAACCATTCTGGCGTTGCGAAAGGCGGCTCTCCCCTCGGTCATCCTATTTCGTGGCGCCACCCCCAGAAAGCCACAAGGGCAGGCTGCTTTGCTGCTCGCCAATCTTGGTGAGCTTGTGTCAGCCCTGGAGCGCGGAGCGATCGTCGTGATCGAGCCGCAGCGCATAAGGGTGCGCTCACTGCCGATTGCGGCATCGTAGTGGAAGCTCTGTCGGCCTTTGTAAAGTCAGAGCGTTCAGGAGCTGCTGCCGGATCGATGCGACGGCATTGCTGACGGGCTTCTGCTTCATGCGAGCGCCTCAAGGTAGGGACGCATCACGTGGGCTACCCGGTCGACCTTGGCCATCTCGAAGATGGCAGACGGCGTTGCTTTCCGCTTGCGGAGGCAGTCGCGGAGCGCTTCTACGGCAACGTCGGTTCCGACGGTGTCGCGGTAGCGAAAGCAGTCGGCGCCCGTTTTCGCCGGAGTTGTCATCTGCACGGCGACGCCCTCTATTTTGTGCTTCTCCACACCAGTGGCGAGCGCAGGGCCCGAGGCTCGGACGATGCGTATAGCAGGAGTGTTAAAGTGTGGGCGGTGCGCCGACTTGTGGATCATGATCCAGACGGCATGTGGCACCTGAGTCGTCAGCCCATGGTATTCGAGTGCTGACACGAGGCAGACAACAGCCTTAGGGGCTCGGCCGCTCGTAGCAGCGCTCATGGTCGAGCCTAAGGTGGCACTGCGGGCATCCGTGGGGCAATGTCCGGGAGATATCGCGAGCGGAGAAACGCATCCATGACCACCTCAAACTCATCAAGCAGAAAGTGGCCGGCCGCCTCGGCTGACCGTGCCCTGAGGGCTTGGCATGACCGAGGCATCGTCTTCGTCAGATTCGTGAGTGGCCACAAGTTGAGTTTTCCGATCAACGGCAACCCACGTCTGGAGTCGGCTGAAGAAGCAGACCTTAGCCGTATCGAGATTTCACCATTTGGGCTGCACTGGCCGACGCTTGACGAGGATTTGTCATTTGCGGGCATCCTTGACGGGCGATTTGGGCAACACGAACGCGCTGGCAACGGCTAACGTAGCCTGCCGAGTGAGGCAATCTGTTCCTCCGCGTGTCGGTGCCCCAATGCGTGGCCTGCCGCGAGATCTATCTGCTGGAGAGTCACGCGCCGTCGCATGTACAGGCCCGCATGCAGGCCCGCCACCAGTGCCGGTGATGGCTCCGGACATTATCTTCACGAGGTGGCCACAGTAAGCGGTCCGAGGTACGCTTGAGCTGTGGATAGCATGACCAAACCAACGTGGGCACCGACGGCCGAGCGGCTGAATGACGCCGTGAATCGACTGGTGGCGGCAGCTCAGCCGCTGAAGGTCATCTTGTTTGGCTCCCATGCCCGTGGTGAAGCCGATGACCACAGCGATGTCGATCTACTGGTTATCGAGGTGACCGTGTCAGACCGCTATGAGGAGATGGTCCCGCTCAACCGTGTTCTGAAGGGGCTTCTTATGCCGGTGGATCTGCTGGTGGTCAGTGAACAGGAGTGTGAGCAGCGCTCGGCGACACCCGGAACGGTGGAACATACTGCCCGACGTGAGGGCCAGGTGTTGTATGCCGCCTGATCGGCACGACGGCACCGGTGGCGGCCCGGCTTGGAAAAGCTCTTGGATGGTGACGCTTTTGGAGGCCTACGGCGGACGTTTGGCCATCGAGGCGACCGTGGAGCCACCCAGCACTGAAGGCGGTGTCGGACCATGACGCCTATGTTGTGGATGCCGAACCTGGGCTATAGGTCGGCTGCCTGGCCCATTCACGACGAGTACGGCTAATAAACGTATTGTTTGGTCCCCGTGCCACCACTTTTTCGGGGCTGTTCGCGGGGAAATGCTGCACGGATCGCCTCGTAGTCCATGCGGTCGACGCGGGCCAGTGGTGCCATCGCGGTCCCTGCCGCCTCCAACGGATAGGTCTGACCGTATCCCCGTACCTGCTGTTTACCGCGTCCCAACTACTCCTCCCGCTCGTGCCTCCGTTCGTGCGGCCGAATCTCTCGAATAAATCCACCCTTCTCTTTGCGCCCCGCTTCGAGGAAATACTTCGACACATCCTCCCACGGGTATGCGCCGAAGCGTTCGCCCGAAGCTTGATAGAACGTCAAGATCGACAGCACGTCAGAAAGAGCGAGAACGTTTTCGCCCCATGCCGGGAGTGGGCAACGCCGTGTTCCGTGGATGTCGCAGTGGTTGCGATAGTACATCACCACGTCAGACCTGTCCTTGCCGTCGGGTGAGCCCGCGAGCCAGTGTCTGAACCCCTCGCCGTAGACGTCACGACGCTTGATGCGAAAGCGATCGTGGAACCCAGCCGCCTACGCATATCCCCCGTACGAGTCTTTGAGCATGACGTACGTAGGTCCCTCGGGATCGGCCATCGTGAACACTGCCCGTTCCAGGTCGGCTGTAGTTGCGAATGGCTGGTCGGGGCGATCCTCAAGAACGAGCGTGAAGCGGTGAATCGTGTGTGTCTTTTCCTTTCACGTGGCCGCCAACAGCATGCGGCTTCACGCAGTGAGCGTGCGTGCTATGACGCACTTCTTGAGGGAAGGAAAACGGGGCCGCAGCTCTCTTCCGAGACGGAGGTCCTACCGCGGGCTATCGCCGGCGGCCGGATCGTCGGCTACCTTAGAACTGATCTGGTAGGTGGAGTTGAATATGTCAACTGCCGCGGCTCCACCGGATGCGATTACACCGTGTCACTCGGCCGTGCGCCGCCAATACTCCGGTCTTCGGCTGTGGTGGGCGATCGCTATGACGGTGATTCGATTTCCTTCGTGCTGGAAGATGATGCGGTACGGAAACCGCTTCATGCGTGCCTGCCGAAAACCATCGTCTATATGGGCAAACCTCTCCGGATCGAGTGCGATACGATCAAGAGAGGCTTGCACCTCTTCAATGAAGCGTTTCGCAGCGGATTCGCTTCTCACAGAGTACCAGTCGAAGGCGGAGTCGAAGTCCGCCTTTGCGCCAGCGAGAAACCCAACTTCCGTCATCATTCGCCCCGATTACTCTGCGGAGCCTTGCAGAGCCTGATCAAGGCGTCGCCTCGAACGACTTCCCAGGGAATGGTCGTCGCCGTGCCGGCAGAAAGTTCGGCTGATCGACGGCGGATTTCAGCCATCCACTCATCCGAAAGCGGTGGCAGCGCGTCGTCTGGAAACGTGTCCCAGAGGGCATCGATCAACTCAAGCCGATCCGCAACGGGAAGTTGTGCCGCATCGGCGAGCAGTGCGTCGATGGTGCTCATATTGCCAACCCTCATCGTTTTTGAGAAATATACAAACGTACACTTTTCGCGTCAACGTGTCACCTTCTGCAGACTGACGTATTCTACTCGAGAACAAGGTTGACCCGCGTGAACTGTGCTTAGGTGCGGCAAAACCAGCCACTCATCGGCGCCCAGAACCGGTCGCCGCGGACGTTCGCCCCGTCACGCGAACCGGTCCTGCACCACCACCTCAGACAGGGCCAACTGGCCACCTTTGGGCATGGCGGGTTTCATAGCCTTGCCGACGGCGATCATGAAGCCGATCACGTGGTCGCTCGGGAGGTTGATGATCTCGGCCACCTTCACCGGGTCGAAGCCGATCATCGGGCAGGAGTCATAGCTCATAGCCTTGGCCGCGAGCATGATTGTCTGCCCCGCGATCCCGCACGACCGCATCGCCTCGTCCCGCTGCAGCTGCTCTTTTCCTTCGTAGAACGGCCCCATCCAGCCCGTGACCAGTTTCTGGATCTCGGGCGCGGCGTTCCGCCAGTACCGCTCGGGCGACTTCTTCCAGGCCTTGAGGTCGGCGGTGACCACGATCAGGAGCGAAGCGTCGGTCACCTGTGCCTGATCCACCGCGGCGGCCCGGATCTGTTTCCGAAGCTCCGTGTCGCGAACGACCACGAATCGCCAGTTCTGCATGTTGAAGGAAGTGGGCGACTGGATCGCAGCCTCGAGGAGTCTTGTTTCTTCTGAGGCTGTGAGCCGGTGGGTCGGGTCAAAAGCCTTTACCGACCGCCGCTGGTTGATGGCGTCGAACGTCTCCATGTAAATTGCATTCCTTGCGAAGGGAGCTGAAGCCGATGCCGTTGTACGAATATTCCTGCCAGAAGTGCAGCCAGAAAATAGAGTTGCTCGTTCGTGGCGACGAGACGCCTGTGTGCCCGCACTGCGAAAGCACGAAACTCACCAAGCTCTTGAGCGTCGTCAGTGGTCACGTGGCGGGCGGCGGTGGCGACTCCGCTGCGGCCGAGGGCTGCGGTCGCCAGCAGTGCGGCATGGGCGGCTGCGCGGGCCTCGGGTGATGCCGCCGCCCAGGTGCCGTATTTCGTCTGGGTGTCGATCGCCACGGTGCTGCAACTGGCGATCACGTGGATGAATCGATCCTTGGGCTGAAGTTGTTCTACATACTCCGTAGGTATGCTGGACGGAGGAGAAATCTCAATGCTGCTATTCGCCGAATTCGTCTTCGAATCCTTTCCCGGCGGCGGTGCCATCAGCGTCGTTCGTGATGGCGTCAGCCTAGGCGCGGTGATCGCCGTGGTCTGTTCCTGGCAGCGGAACCGGTCGATCCTGTGGGCCGTTCTGGCGGGGATCCTCAGCTGGTTCTACGTCATCTATTTTGCCATCACACGACGGCCAGATGAGACTCGCTACGGCTGACAGGTCATTGCGGCGCCGCTCGATCACCGAGGAGTCCGGAGCCAACCGAATCACACCTCAATCGTGAAAGAACTACCCGATGACGAGAGACCTATTCGCCTGTCTGAAGGTGTTGCCGACCGACTACGACGCCTACGGCGGTGAAGTGAAGCGATGGTCTGATCCAGAAGTTGACTACCCCGACTGCGCATCCGGTTGCAGGTTCTTCGTACCCCTAGCAGTTGAATTCAGGTACGACTGGGGCGTGTGCTCCAAGCCGGGGGCACCGCGTGCCGGACTCCTCACGTGGGAACACCAAGCAGGCTACGGCTGCTTTGAGCCAGAGCAGAACGAACGGCTTGAGCATCCCGCGGGTAGGTGACCTCGCTGGCGGCGATAAATGCCGGGGCAGCAGGCAAAGCCCACTACCCCGGCACCGCACCATCAAAATGAGGCGACGGCGTAGAGAGGCTCCGAAACGGGCGTCAGTTCGTTGGTGGCCACTTGGAGGTCGCTGACGTCCGTCTTGCCCGTCCGCCGCATCTTTGGCAGATCGCAGATCAGATCCCGCTCAACCGCCGCCACCGCCTCGGCAACGTCAACCATCCGACTCTTGATAGCCGGAGACTGGCGACGTTTCCGGAGGCCTACGGCGGGCGATTGGCTATCGAGGCGACCGCGGAGCCGTCTGGCACCAAAGGCGGCAGATTGGGGGCGGAAAGTGCCGGTTAGAGGGGAAATGGCCCCTCTCAATCAACGGCAGAAAACGGTGGGGAAACCTCTCCCGCATCCGTTATTTGCGGGCAGTTCTTGGGTTTTGACCAATTATTTGACACGGTTAGGGTCGGAAGTAAAAACAGAGCGGTCATTCCGGCAACGCTCTCCATCGCATCCCAAGAGGCACGATCATGATTCGCATCTCGTTCAAGACGCTTTCCGTTGGGCTTATCGCGTTGGCCTGCCTTCTGTCTGCTCCTGCCGGTGCCGATCAGATCACCTATGACATGGTGACGGTGGGCAATCCGGGCAACGCCAACGACACGGGTGGCACGTCCAACGGTGCCGTGAACTACGAGTACCAGATCGGCAAGTACGACGTGACGATTGGCCAGTACACGGCGTTTTTGAACGCGGTGGCTGCGACCGATACGTACTCGCTCTACAACGCGGGCGTGGCGTTCGACCTCAGTGTGGCGGGCATTTCACGAACAGGCGCTTCAGGCTCGTATTCGTACAGCGTGATCAACAACGGTGGCAACAGCGGCAACCGTCCGATCACATATGTGAGTTGGTTTGACGCTGCGAGGTTTGCCAACTGGATGACCAACGGCCAAGGCAGCGGCAGCACGGAGACAGGGGCATACACGCTCAACGGCGCGACGAGCGGGGATGCGGTGGCGGCAAACCCCGGTGCAGCGTTCCGTCTTCCGACCGAGAACGAGTGGTACAAGGCCGCCTATTACTCGCCGAATTACGGCGGAGTTGGCGTAGCGGGCTACTACGACTATGCCACGCAGAGCGACACAGCGCCGGGCAACACGATCGGTAGCGGGGCAAATCAGGCGAACTACATCTCGGGTGGCGCGTATTCCGTGACGCAGTCTGGCAGCTACGTACCCAACCAAAACTATCTGACGGACGTGGGAGCGTTTTCAGGAAGCGGGAGCTTCTACGGCACGTTCGACCAGAGCGGCAACGTGTATCAGTGGAACGATCTGGATGGCACTCCCGGCTCGTCTCCTGGGCTGCGGGGCGGCAATTGGCGCGTTAACGATCCGTTCATCTTGTCGTCCTCCTTCAGCTTCTCGAACGACCCGTCGTTTGAGAACTTCAACATCGGTTTTCGTCTCGCAAGTCCGGTCAGCGGCCCCTCCGCCGTCCCCGAGATCGACCCGAATAGCCTTGGCAGCGTTCTGGCCCTCGTGCTGGGCACGCTGGGGCTGCTTGAGCGTCGTCGGCTGAAAGCGGCCTGACACGCGCAGAGACTTACGGTCACGTTCACAACCGGGCTGGGCATCTCATAGGTGCCCGGCCCGTTGTCTGTTAACGCCCACATGACACGCCGCTCAATTCACCCCCGGCTCCCGCACGACTCTCCGCACCCGGCCGCCACTCACGCCTTCCGACCGCGAATACACGCCCGCCCGATCAGCCGACAGGCACCGACCCGAGGCCCACTGGCGTAACGGGAAACACGCTTATTCTCGGATGCCCATGTCTCTGTTTTCTCCGGGTCTTTCCAAGCATTCGGCCCCAGATCCTCTCGCCGGAGGTGGTGCCGCTTAACGGGGGCAGGTCAGTCGGCGAATCGCTCGGACAGATCCATCGCCGGATGCCCGACAAAGAGTTGACGCCGCAGATCGAGCAGGAAAGTGTCGAGGCCGTGCAGGCCTATCGGGCTGAGCGACGCGGGTGACGGTCGGGATGGTGGTTCCGGCCATCGGTGAAAACAGTCATGATGTCGCTGGCCCGTCCCACCCGCAACGCTGCTTTTCAACCCGATCATGTCTGCACCGCAGTCCTCCGAGTTTTCTTCTGCGGCAGCCGACCGGAATGTGGGCCTGTTCGTGGCCTTTCGCGTTCTCTTCAACGCGCGATTTTATTACCCCGTGTTCATGGTGATGTTCCTCGACTACGGGATCACGGTCGAGGAGTTCGCGTTGCTCAACGCCATCTGGGCGGCGGCGATCGTGCTGCTCGAGGTGCCGTCGGGGGCGCTCGCCGACCTCATCGGCCGCCGGCGGCTCGTGGTCGCCGGGGCGGCCTTGATGGTGGTGGAGATGCTCCTGCTCGTGGTCGTGCCGGTGCCGTCGGCATGGGTGCTGCCCGCGCTCGCAGCCAACAGAATCGTGAGCGGCGCAGCTGAGGCTTTTATTTCTGGAGCCGATGAAGCCCTTGCGTTTGAGTCACTCGCCGCGTGCGGCCGCACAGGCGAGTGGCCGAGAGTGCTTGAGCGGCTTCTGCGTGCAAGCGGCATCGTGACCATCATCGGCATGGTGACAGGCAGTCTCGTTTACGATCCCGGTATGCTCAACACGATCGTGAGCCGAGTTGGCCTCGCCGGTGGCTTCACCCGCCTCGACACGTTTCGGCTGCCGATCTGGCTCACGCTCGCCTCGGCCCTCGGCGCGTTTGCCGCGGCTATGGCAATGCGCGAGCCTCCTCGGGTAGCACCCGCTGGCAGGCAAGCGGAGGCGCCCGGGCTTGCAGAGGCGCCCGGGCTCGCGGCTGCGTTTCGCCAGACCGCGGCCACCGGCCGCTGGATTCTCACGCAGCCGCTCGTCCTGCTCGTGATCGTGGCCGGGGTGCTGATCGATCTCCCGATCCGACAAGTGCTCGTCGTGTCGAGCGAAATCTACACCGAGATCGGCATCCCCACGCTGGCCTTCGGCCTCATGAGCGCGGCGTCAGCGCTGCTCGGGCTGGCAGTGGCCAGCCCGCTGCGTCGGCTGGCACTGGGCGCGAGCGCCCGGGCCAACTGCCTCGTGCTGGCCGCGTGCACGATCATCGGCCTCGTCGGCATCTCCGCCTTTATCCCGTTGGTGGGAGTCGCGTTCATGATCCTGCTCTCCACCGTGCTACGGATGGTGGTTTTTCTCCAGAGCCATTACCTGAACCAGCTCGTCGACTCGGGGCGGCGGGCGACGGTCCTGAGCTTCCGCGGACTTGCGGTGAACGTCGGCTACGGCCTCGGCAGCGTCGGATTTGCCGCCGCGACGGCGGCCTACGGCCGAATCGTCGGCGCGGAGAACTGCTTCAGGGCCGTCGTGGGACTCTTGCCATGGTTATTCGTGCTGGTCTGTGTCGCGTTCTGGAGCTACAGCCTGCGGCTCGTACCAAATCGCGCCGCCCTCACCCGGCCCGGTGGCTTCGGCCAGACGTCGACACCATCTGCCTGATGATCTTCGTCCATGGCCCGCCGCGGCCAGCTCGGTCTGCCGGCCATGCCTGCGCCGACCTGAAGGCCAAGCTGCCCATCTATGGCCCTGCATGGCTAACAACCCGGCTGGCATCAAGTTGGGGGCAGCGTCACGTCCAGACCAACCGTCACTTCGCCGGCACCGTCTTCTGGAGATACACGAGGAACTCGGCACGGGGTGATCCGGCGAACCCGGTGAACGGGCCGCGAAGGTCCGCGTCGAGCAGCCCCAGTCGTTTCAATCGCCCGAAGACATCGACGAACGATTCGGGCGTCCAAACCGTGCAGTGCACGTCGAGGTAGCTGTCGGTGGCATGGACGTGCCGGGCAAAGTCGAGGGCCTGCTGGTCGGAATAGAGCCTCGGCGCACGATCGAAGGAAGGGAGCGGGCCGTCCGACGGTGTACTGCCGTCATCGAAGAACGACTGCGACAGGAAGTCCATAACCTGAACGGCCGTCGGCCGCGCGGGCTTCTCGACCGACCAGCCAACCACCTGGGCGAAGGTGGTGAGTGGACGGTAGTGGTCCATCGTGTAGATCTTATGCGGCAGGAGGATCGCGATTGAGCCCCCGACCTCGACGCACTCCAGGATATCCTGCAGCCAGCCCAATGGGTTCGGAACGTGTTCCAGCACATGACTCGCGATCGCGTAGCCAAAGCGTCTTCCCTCGACGCACTCCGCGAGCCGCCGGCCGGGCATCCACACGGCGTCGATCCGGGGAGTGTCGCGGCCTGCCGATCCCGGATTGGCGGCGGCCTTCCGTTGGATCTCGTCGTTATCGATGCAGTCGACGTAAAAAACGTCGTGTCTCGTGCGGTCGGTAACGGGGTGAAAGTAGGGGGCGATTTCGAGGCCGGGCCGCGTGGCCGGCAGGTGGCTCATGATGAAGGCCCGCCTCCCCTCCTCGGCCTCGAGCATCCAGGTGGGTGATTCATCGGCGGCAGTCGCGATCATCTGTCGAGCTCCTCTCGAACGGGTCGGGGACTTCGGACTGCAATCAGGCGGCACGGCGTGCGAAAGCTGCGCCGAGCGATTCGCGGGCGGCGGAGGTCCAGGCAGCCACATGTCCCGCAGCCCGCAGCCAGTCGATGGTCTTGCGAATTCCTTCGGACAGCCCGGTCACTGCGACGTAGCCGAGTCGCTCCGCGGCATGATCGACCGACATCACCCTGCGGGTGTAGCCCACCGGCTTGCTCGTCAGAAACCGTGGTCGAACGCCCGCCCCGGCAGCGTCCGCCACGATCGTGGCGATCTCGCGGATCGAGGTCTCCAGCCCGGAACCGAGGTTGAAGGTGGCTCCTGCGAAGGGCTCCGGCGCTGCGGCCACGGCGGCGATGCACTCCGCGACGTCATTGACGTAGACGAAATCCCGCGTGGCCGAACCATCCCCCCAGACCTCGAACGATTCCTGCCCCATTTCCGCGGCCAGCACCGCCTTGCGGATGAGCGCCGCCACCACGTGGCCGCGGGTCTCGTCGAAGGTGTCGCCTGGACCGTAGAGGTTTGAAGGAATCACCGTCACGGTGTCGGTGACGAGTCCGTCGCAGAGTGTCGCTGCCGCCAGCGACGAGGCCAGTTTGGCGTATCCATAGGTACCTGTATCGCCGGAAGGGACTCCTTCCTGCAGCGAGGCCTCGGTGAGCGGCAGCTCTGCGTCCCCCGCGTAGGAACATGGGGTGCCGGCCAGCACAAGCCGGCTTGCGCTGCCGCGGATCGTCGCCCGGATGACGTTGAGGCCCATGGCAAAATTGTCGTGGAACGCCCGGCCAGGACAGCTCCTGAGATAACCCACCCCCCCCACGTCGGCTGCGAGGTGAATCACGATTCCGGCGCCGGCCAGCAGCCGCTCGGCAGTGGCGGCGTCACGCAGGTCGCCATCCGGCCGCCCCAGTGCACTGACCGGCAGCCCTCGGCGGGCGAGACTCTTGACCACGTGTCGCCCCAAGAATCCTCTGGCCCCGGTGACGACAACCGGTCTGCTGTCT
>JBIIMX010000322.1:0-4299 GCA_044337765.1 Pirellulales bacterium
CCGGCGAGCGAGGCCGCCACGAGGATGTCCTCGGCTCGGTCGCCATCGGCATCGAAGCCCGGGGCGATCGCATCGAGGATACCGGTGGCGCCCGTGCTCGTCACCACGACGTCGGCCTGCGAAAGGCCGAGGGGCGTGCCGGCCGGATGACGGCCCACAGCGAAGAACACGTGCACGCGGCCGGAGAGGAGCGGGTTGGATCCGGTCCGCTGCCGGCGGGCCTCGAGGATCGCGAGATCCTCCCGGCCGTCGGCGTTGTAATCGCCCACGATCGGCCGGAGCGTGATCCAGTCGGACTGCGACTCGGCGAGGGTCGAGTCGAGTTCTTCGACGCGGAACGTCAGGGCCGGCTGGCCGGAGAGCCGGTCGAGCGGGCCGCCAAGGTAGACATCCACGGCCATGTCGACCTGCGCCGTGACGCTGCTGCGGCGGACGACGGCGAAATCGTCGTAGCCATCGACGGGAGACGAGGCATCGCCGAGCGGCACGATCCGCGACGCAAAGCCGCCGCCTACGACGGCGATCGTGCGGGAGGGCGTGGTGATCGTCGTGCCGCCGCCGGCAAAGAGACCGATCGTCGAACCCGTCGTGCCATGGAAGAGCACGGCGAGGTCGTCGCGGCCGTCGCCCGTCGAATCGCCCACGACGACGATCTCCCCGACCGTCGTCCCGGAGAGCGCCGGCGTGCCTGAAGCGATCTGCGTCCAGACGAGTTCGGATCCGTAGCCGCCGTACACGGTCACGCGGCCGCCGTAGGCGATGGCGAGTTCTGCCCGGCCGCGACTGTCGACCATCCCCAGACCATCCCAGTCGAAGAGGAACGCGGTTGGGACAGCGGTCGTGGACGCGGTTCCCAGCGAGAGCGTCTGCTGCGACGACCGCAGGCCGGTCGAGGCGACGGTGGCCCGCCTGACGTCGGCCGGATCACGCGGCAGCATCTTGCTGCCAAAGATCGTCGTGACGACATATTGCCCGCTGCCCGCGGCGTTGGTGGGCTTTATGAACACGAGGTCGGAGAGCCCGTCGCCGTCGATATCGCCAAGCTGGTCGGCAAGTATGCCCAGGTAGTTGGCCTTCGGGTTGGCTGTGGTGCCAGGGTCGCCGGTGTTCACGACGAGATCGGCCATGTCGGCGACGCCGCTCGTGCCGACAGGCAGCGAGGGGCCGAAGAAGATATAGGTGGTCGTCGCGCCGGTGACGGCATAGTCAACCAGGCCGTCGCCGTTGATGTCGCCGAGGGGCCGCGGCGCGGTGAGTCGTTCGTTCACCGCCCCGCCCTCGATCGCCCCGGCCGCCGCCACCGAGATCACCGACTGACCGACGGTCGCTCCGGTCGCGGCGACGGCGGGGGTGAGCGTGGACCGGCCTGCCTGAATGTCGAGCGACCGAACGGTCTCGCTCCAGCCGGGCACGAGCGGCGTCGCCATGCCGACGCGGAACACGCCGGTGGAATCCACGGCCGTATCGACCGCCGGCGAGGTCGGCGACACCCGTCGGCCGGCAAAGACGTGCAGCTGCGAGCCGGCCGGTGAATCGCCCACGGCAAAATCGGCGATGCCCACCGCGTCCGGCGGATCGAATGCGTTGCCGATGCCACCGTAGGCCAGCGGCACGATCTCCGCCGGGCTCGACACGTAGAGCGGGCGAGCAGGCTCGACGACGAGATCCGGCTGCGCGAGCGACGACGCCCTGTCGCCGGGCACGCCCGCCGACGCGTCACCGCCTCGATTGATCGACCGGCCAAGGTAGACGCCCACCGTCGCGTGAAAAAGCGGAGCGGGAGAATTCAGCCGGCTCGTGGCCTCGACGAGCGCGGCGGCAAGATCGCCGCGGCCGTCGCCGTCTACGTCACCGATGGGCCGCAGGCCGCTGCCGACATCGGCCGCGAGCCGCCAGACGCCTGGCGGCGGTGACGCAGCCGCGTAGTCGATCGTGATCGTGAAGGGCGACGGGCCGGCCGCCCGGCCGGCGATCAGGAAGCTGGCGGCGGCAGGATCGGCGGACGAGAAGACAAGGTCGGTGAGACCGTCGCCATCCACGTCGCCCGCCGAGTGGAGCGCATATCCGGCGACCAGTCCAGCGGGGATGTTTTGGATCGTGGCAGTTCCCAGTACGGAGCCATTCGCCGCCGAACGCCAGGTGATCACGGCCTGTGTCGCGGCCGTGGCAGTGGGCGTGATAGCGAGGACGGCGTAGTCGGAAATCGGCTGCCCGCCCACCGCCGTGTTGCTGATGACGCCGGCGTCGGCCACGCCTGCTCCGAAGCGGTCGCCGGCCGCTCCGGCGGCTGCCGCGGCCGAGACGTTCTCCTGCGCGCCGTCGCGGACGACGCGGATGTTGTCGATGTACCAGCCCTCGAACGCGTTCCCGTACGAGTCTGCCGAGTCGAACTCGAAGACGAGGCGGATGGTCTTGCCCTTGAAGTCGTTGAGCGCGAGCGTGGCGATGTCCCAATCGGCGTCGGCCACGGGCGACGGGCGACTGGTGAGGCGGTTGGCGAGAGCGACTGCGGGGTCATTCGACGCCAAGGGCTGCGCGGCCCTCGTCCAGCCGCTGCCCTCCCGGGTTTCGACCCACACGCGGGCCGTGTCCACGATGCTGCCGGCCGTGGCGGTGGACTCGGTCTGCAGCAGGTAGTTGAACGACAGCCGCAGCGGGTTCCTCGCCGTCTCGGCCGTGAGACTGATCTCTGGCGAGATGAGCTGACCACCCACGCGGGCGCTGCCCGACTCATAGGTGCCGCTCGATTCGCGTCCGAAATAGAAGGCGCTGCCCGCGTGGCCGGCGCCGCCGGTCTGCCGGCGTGTGGAGGTGGTCGTCCAGAGGTTGACGGCGCCGGTGACGCCCGTGAGCGGCGCGGTGGCGTATTTGTCGGCAGCGGGCGCGGAAATCACCGCGTCGGTCGTGGCGAGGAACTGCTTCCGTGGCTGGAACGGTGCCGCGGCCGTGTCGCCGCCGATCCGATGGACGGCGCCCGTCGCCGCGGCGAGCAGCGCGGAGTCGCTCGTGGCGATCCGGAAGCCCTGGAATGACTCGATTTGAGTTAGCGAAGGTGACCAGATTGGACCCCTTGTGGTGTCGCTGATGGTAAGGGATCCGCCCGCCAGGGTGCCATCTCCGGCGCGTCCACTCCCGCTGACAGCATTGCCGACCGTTGTGCCCGCACCTTCGTCCAGCTTGTAGAGGGCTATAAGCCCGCTCGTGTTACTGGCAGGAGTCACGAATCTGGCATCCGCGATTTGGGCCGCCGTACGAGCTGTGTTCCAGATACGAATCTCATCCATCCCGCCGCGATAAAACTCGCCCGCCGGCGAACCGCCCGTTTTGCGAGCACCGAACCACAACGGATTCGAGTTCTGACTGAGCGTGCGCGGCGCAGCCGCAGAATAGGAAGTGGGCGAACCGCTCGCATGGACGGTGACTGTGAGCCCGCTCTTCACCAAAGCCACATGCGTCCACGTGTCGACAGGGACGTTCAGTCCAGTGGACACGGCGGTCCAATTTGATGCCCCGCTGGCATACAACGAGTACCATAGCACCCCGTCAGCTCCGCGGTGAAGTTGATAGGACTGATCTTTGTTGAAGATGGTCTGCGTTGCAGCGGCGCCGGCGATCGGATAGATCCACGCCTCGATCGTAAAGCTGTCTTCGGCAGTGCTCCCTCCGAGCCGAACCGCGGTACTATCGGCGATTTCGATGCGATCGTCGGATCCGTCGAAGAAAATCGCAGGCGTCGCGTTGTCAATCACGGCTAGCCGACTCGGGCCGCCGGCTGCCATCCCCGGCGTCTGCGTGATTTCCCAGACGTTGCCCGTCTGGTCGAACGTGCCGTAGGAGCTCGGGCTCCCGGAGAAGGAGCCGACGGGCGTCAGGTAGTTGATGGACTGGGAGTAGGAACCGTTGCCGGGTGTGGTCGCGTAGTCGGGAGTGTCGAGGGTGCCGTTTGCGTTGTAGCGGGCAATGAACATGTTCAGATTCGGGCCGGCTCCCGTGTAGCCAGCCACGACAATGTGGCCGTATGCATCGATCGCCGAGCCGAACATCGGAACGGACGTGGCGCTGTCCGTCGTCACCCGGCCGCGAACGCCGAAGGATTCGTCGAGCGCGCCATCGCTGCCCAGCCTCAGAAGAGCCGGCACGACGCTCGTCGCGAAGGTCGAGCCGTAGGCGTCACCCACCACGACGATCTTGCCATCCGGCTGTACGGCGAGCGATCGCACGTCCGAGTTCGCGAGCGCGTCGGAGAACTTGCGGGTGAATGAACCGTTCGTGCCGAACGACAAATCCGGCGAGCCGTCA
>JBIIMX010000321.1:0-4299 GCA_044337765.1 Pirellulales bacterium
CTCGAGGACCAGATGGAGGCCCTCGCGGCGCACGACAAGCCGGTCCCTGAGGACGAGTGGCCGCAACTGGGAGAGAAGCTGGCCGGCGGCGAGATTCTTCCAGGCCGTTACTGGGCAGTCGTCGAGTTCACCAAGAACGTGAAGTTCACGAAAGCCGATACGTTTACCCTCGACGATGCCGCCGAGGCCGAGCCTGAGAGCGGGGAGGACGAGGACGCGGAGGACGAGGACGCGGGCGAGCCAATAGGCGCACCTATTGGCGCTCCTGTCGGCGAGGGTGCGGATGCCGGCGGCGGCGGGGAGGCAAGCGGACCCGAAGCGACCGCCGGCGCTGTTACCAAGCGGTTTAAGCTGAAACGGTTCAAGGAGGGCGAGCAGGCCGAGTTCGACCTGCAGACGGCCCTCGAACTCCAAAACGACAAGCAGTGGGTCCGCATCACCAGCGTGACTGAACGCCGACCGCTCTCCGATCCGTTCACTGCGATCCGCGGCAGCGAATTTTCCGCCAAGGCCGCCGACGGCCAGCCGGTGCGAGCCGAGGGCATCGATGCGATTCGGCAGGGACTGCTCGTGGAAATGGCGTCGATCGCCGAGGCCACGACCCGGGTCAAGGCCTCGCACGACAACGTGGATGCTCAGGCCAACGCGGTGGCGGAAGAAATGAAACAACTCGATCGTGATCGAACATCTTGGGCGAAGGACGTCGCCGCCGCGACGGAGACCGCCGCGGCCTTCGACGACCGGCTCCGCGCCGCCACGGTGGAACTGGCGGCGCTTGAGAATTCGATCGTCCGTCTCGGCAAGGAACTGACCGGTGCCTGGGCCACGCTCACCGACACGATCGACGCCGCCGCGCCGCCGCCATAACGGCTGATTTCGCGAAAAACATCGCGTCTTCCCATTTTTCTTGGCGGCGTTTCCGCCCGACTGCACGAGCATCGCGGCCTGCGACGCCGCCCCGGGTGCAGCATGGATGTGGGCGATCGCAGCCCGCTGCCGGGTGGCACCATCGACGATTTCGTGACTGCTCGGCTACACTTTCGATGTTGTTTTGTCCCCACGGTCCGGAAGCCCAGCGATGACCCGACTTGCAGCCCGCCCGAGCACCACAGCACACCTCAAAAAGGCCGTTCACCACCACAAACTCGCCAGCAAGCGAGGCATGCTCGAACGCATGTTCACGATGTGGTTCCGCGGCTTTGTCTACAACCAGATCTGGGAGGACCCCAGGGTCGACGCCGCAGCGCTCCAACTCGGCCCCGACTCGAGCCTGCTCACGATTTCCAGTGGCGGGTGCAACGTCCTCAACTATCTGATCCACAAGCCGAAGCGGATCGTGGCGGTCGACCTCAACCACAACCACATGAGCCTCACGCGGCTGAAACTCGCCGCCATCCAGTACCTTCCCGACTACGAATCGTTTTACAACTTCTTCGGCTACGGCCAGCACGCGGACAACCTCGCCAACTACCGCCGCTACATCCGTGACCATCTCGATCAGCAGACCCGCGACTATTGGGAGTCGAGCGACTGGCCGGGCAACTCGATCGGCCCCAAACGGATCGGCTATTTCAAGCGCGGCCTCTACAATCAGGCGAAGCTCGGCCAATTTTTCCGAGTCATTCACAGCTTGGCACGGGGCATGCGCCGCGATCCCGCCCGCCTGCTGGCGGCACGGACGGTGGCCGAACAGGAAAAGATCTTCGACGAGACGTTCAGCCCGCTCTTTGAGAACAGGCTCGTGCGGTGGATGGGCCGCCAGCCGGTGGCGGTCTACAGCCTCGGCATTCCGCCAAGCCAGCATGCTGCAATGCTCGAGGAGCAGGACAACGACGGCGGCAAACTCTTCGACATGTACAAGCAGCGTGTTCGCCGCCTCGCCTGTGGATTTCCGCTCGACGACAACTATTTCGCGTGGCAGGCGTTCGGCCGTCGCTACGACCACGAGGGGCGTCGGGCGCTTCCCGACTACCTCAAGCGTGAACACTACGAAACGATCAAGTCCATGGTGCCCCGGGTGGAAACCCACATGGCGTCGCTTTCAGATCAACTCAGCGTGGAGAAGCAGGGCAGCCTCAACGGCTTCATCCTGCTCGACAGCCAAGACTGGATGCCGCCGGCTGTGATCGACGAACTTTGGGGACACATCGCCAGGGTCGGTGCCCCCGGCACGCGGGTCATCTTCCGCACTGCTGGTGAAAAGTCACCGGTGGATGCGGCACTTTCCCCCGAGACGAAGGCGCGGTTCGTCGCTCGCGAGGAGCGGGCGCGTGAACTGCACGTGCAGGATCGTTCGGCGATCTACGGCATGTTTCACCTGTATGAGATGGTCGGCGGGGAGATGGTCGGAGGACCGGCCGCATCATGAGCACACCCGATGCGTTCCCGCCGAACAACGCGGCTGGCACGACGACGCCGAGCCCCGTCGCCGTGGGCCCTGTTTCGTCGTCCAACAACCGCCGCCCGAGCGGTGCCGACCATGCGGCCGCGATGGACCGAATGTATCGGCTCACGAGACATGTCTACGATCTCACGCGGCGGTATTACCTGCTTGGCCGCGACCGGCTGCTCGAACGGGTCGTCACGTCGGGAGATACGGCCACGTTGGAAGTGGGCTGCGGCACGGCCCGCAACCTGATCAAGCTGGCCCAACGTGCGGACCATGGCCGGCTCTATGGGCTCGACGCATCCCACGAGATGCTCGAGACGGCGGGAAAGAGTATCGAGAAAACGCTGGGGCTATCGACCGGCTTGCCGCTGTCGGCCGTCGCGTCTTCGGTCGATGCTTCGGGGCACTCTGGCCGGGAGCCGATCGTGTTGCGGCAGGGTCTGGCGGAGCAACTCGACGCCCAGCGGATGTTCGGCCGCGACGAACCGTTCGACACGATCTTTTTTTCGTATTGCCTGTCGATGATTCCCACGTGGCCCGGGGCGATCGACGCCGCGATGGCCAATCTTCGCCCGGGCGGCCATCTGCTGATCGTGGACTTCTGGGATCAGAAGGACCTGCCCAGCTTCTTCGCCGCAGGTTTGAAGCGGTGGCTGGCGATGTTTCATGTGCACTACCGGCCGGAAGTGCACGACGCGATCGTGGAGTTGGGAAAGTCCGGTCGCGGCACGGTGGAGTTTGAGTCGGTCGCCCGCCGCTACGCCTATATAGCGAGCATTCGGAAGAATTGAGGCCGCGGGCTGACCATCGCACGATCCCGTCGCTGACGCTTGGGGCTGCTCCACCCGAAGGGTCATCGCCATCCGCGTGGAGAAGCCCCACGGCGCAAGCCGGGGGACTGCACTCACGGCAGCAAAAACAACAGGCCCGTGACGGTGGCGGCCTCAACCGCAAAACCACGGCAACTGATCGGGGGCGCCGGCACCGTCCATGGAGCACAGTTGCCCGGCCGGTAGTAGCCCAACGGATAGATGCACTCCCACGGCAATTCCACGCCCATCTTGTAGGGCAGCACCGGCAACGACACGAAGAAGTGGGCCGCTGAGAAGACCGGATCGAGAGGGCCATGCGAATGGCCATACCGCTCCAGGTTCCAGTCTTCGAAATAGAGTGGCTTGTGGCAGTAGCCAGCTGCCTTCCAGGTCATCATCGTGGTGGCAAAACGCCGCGGCTCGAACGTCTCCCCCTCCAGGCGGCACTCACAGGGGTAGTCGCTGCCAGGCCGTCCGCCCACGCGGATATCAAGCCCGATCGTCTCGATCCCGTCATCCCGAAGGTTTTTCAGCGCCTGCTGGCACTCCTTCGACTGATCGCCACAGGCGGCCTTCGCGGCCGCCTTCTCCTTGTCGGTCGCTGTTTTTTGAGTGTTCATCGCCGCCGTATCCGCCAAGGCGACAAGGACAATGCTGTCATCCGGCTCGAGAGCCTGCCCGGATTCCGAATCTTCCACCGCGGCTGTGGCGTCTGTGCCTGCCGGCCCCTGGGGCTCTTCGAGGAGCACACCAGCCGGCGGGACCGAAGCGGACGCGTCGGTCACCGACTGCTCATCGCCCAACGCCACCGAGGCCGTCCACTGCAGCACAGAAGCCGTGACGAGCGAGAACGCCAGCCACAGTGCGAGCGAGCGGCCGAGCGTGAGGCTCTTCGCAGCGGCCGGTCGGGCCGGACTGTCAATCTCCGCTGCCGCGTTCCACGCTGTAGTTCGGAGCTTCCTGCGTGATGACGATGTCATGGGCATGGCTTTCCCGTACGGCGGCCGATGAAACCTGGATGAATTTCGCATCGCGTCGCAGTTCGTCGATCGTTCGCGTGCCGCAGTAGCCCATGCCGGCCCGAAGACCGCCCACGAG
>JBIIMX010000323.1:0-4298 GCA_044337765.1 Pirellulales bacterium
AGGCCGGCGGCCTTGGACGGCCATCCAAACCGCGGTCGACGCCATTGCCGCCGCAAACCGCGACGCCGTCGATGCCGAGAGCTGGTCGGTGTGCGACGCCAAGGGCGTGCAGGTCGCCCGCTGGCCGCTGGCCGACACGATCGGCCATTCGTTCTCGCACCGTGATTACTTCCACGGGGGCGCAGGCGATCTCAAGCCCGGCACTCCGAGCGAGCCCCTGAAGGAGGTGCACCGTTCGACCGTGTATGAAAGCACGTCCACCGGCCGTCTGAAGGTGGCTTTTTCGGCACCGATCTGGCGGGAGAAGGCGGGGAGCCCGGGCCGGACATGCCTCGGCGTCCTCGTGATGGCTTTCGACGTCGGGGTGCTGTTTCGCTCGATCGACGCGATCGGCGGCTGGAACGCGGCCAAGCAGTCCTATTCGGTGGCCGTGATCGACCTGCGTGACGACCAGGTGGAGGGCCAGCCGCAACCCGGTCTCGTGCTCGAGAACCCCGACCTTGTGCGGACCGACCTCACTGGATCGACAAAGGCCCAGTACACGCGAGCCCCTCGAAAAATCGTCGAGCAACTGAAGGCAGCCTCGCAGCGAAAGCCGGAGTTCGGCGAGCCACCCACATTCAACGCCCCCACGGCGATCGCCTTCGACGCCAAGGTGCCGACGATCGCAGCGGCGGAGCCGATCGTGATCCTGGGCCGTCCGGAACATCTGGCCAACATCGACTGGGCGGTGCTCGTCCACGAGCGGTAAGCCTGCACAGCCCGCGAAGCCCCCCTCCTGGGCATTTGAGAGGCCAAGCCGCCTGAGGCCCAGTGCCACGGACGGGGGGGTGACGGGACCGCGCGGCGGGCGGGCCTTGCCAGGAGTCCGCCCCCCGAACGCGTTCATTTTCCCGCAGGGCAGTGGCCCCGCTCCATCCTGCACGGATCGCTGCCGATAAACTATCATTCGGAAGGTGTCTTTCCCACGGATTGGATCGGGGCATGCCCGTGTTGACCACGCGTTTCGGCTTTCTGTCCGCCTGCTGTCTGCTTGCATGGGCTGCGGCCTGCGAGACCTCGGCCGGGGAATGGCCGCAGATTCTCGGCCCCGATCGCAATGGCATTGCGGCGAACGACGAGGTTCTGCTCGACGAATGGCCCACTGACGGCCCCTACACGCTCTGGCAGCGGGACGTGGGCAGTGGCTACGCCGGCGTGGCCGTGGCCGACAAGCGAACGGTGTTGTTCCACAGGGTGCAAGGCAACGAGGTCACGGAGGCACTCGACGCAGCGACCGGCAAAACGCTCTGGACCGACGAGCACCCGACGACATTCACGCCGGAGGTGGGCGGCGGCGATGGGCCGCTGTGCGTGCCGGTGATCCAGGGAGGTCGCGTTTTCACGTTCGGCGCCGAGGGAGTGCTCACGTGCCTTGACGCAGCCACCGGCAAGCGGCTGTGGCTGCGGGACACGCACGCCGACTTCGGAGCGCAGGCAGGCTACTTCGGGGCGGGCAGTTCACCGATCGTGGCCGGAAAACTGGTGATCGTGAACGTCGGGGGCGCCAAGCGGGAAGCCGGCATCGTCGCCTTCTCGATCGCAACGGGGGAAACGGTCTGGACGAAGACCGGCGAGCGAGCGAGCTACTCTTCCCCGGTGCTCGTTTCGATCGCCGACGTGCCGCACCTGCTGATCATCACTCGGTACCGCGTGATTCTTCTCGATCCCGTGACGGGCGCGATCCGGTGGCAGTTTGCCTTCGGCGCCCGGGGCCCGACGGTGAACGCCGCCAACCCGCTCGTGCTCGCCGACAAGAACGGCAAAAACCACCTGCTCGTGACGGCCTCCTATGGAATAGGCTCGCTCTATGGTTCGTTCGACAAGGCAGGCATGACGAAGGTCTGGGCCGGCACTGAGTCGCTCGCCAGTCAGTATTGCACCCCCATCGCCCGCGGTGGCTTTTTGTTCGCCATCGATGGCCGCGATGACGGCCCGCCAGGTGAATTCAAGTGCATCCAGCAGTCGACCGGAGAGGTCATCTGGAAAGAACCCAACTTCGGCTACGGCTCCCTGATCTTCGCCGATGGCAAGATCCTCGCCACGACCGTCGCCGGCGAACTCGTGCTCATCAAGCCGGATACGGCCGGTCTGCACGTGCTGGCTCGGGCACGGCCGTTTGCCGGAACGATCCGTGCCCTGCCCGCTCTCGCGTCTGGCAAACTCTATCTCCGCGATGAACACACGCTCAAATGCCTGAGCGTGAAGCCACGCGTGCGCTGACCGTCGGTGCTATACGGAAGTCGAAAGCGCTCTAGCCTCGGCCTTGCCAGGCTGCAGCAAGCAGAACGCCGCAGGCGACCGAGACATTGAGGCTTTCCACGGCGCCTGTGCCCGGAATCCGGACGGCCTCGTCGGCCAGGGAGACGATCGGCTTCGACACGCCTTCCCCCTCGCTGCCGAGCACCAGCACGACCTTTCCACCGAGGCTCTTCGGTGAGAGCAGGCTGCCCCGGTGACTCGATGTCGCCACGATTCGATATCCCAGTTGCCTGAGCCGGGCGAGATCGGCCCGCGGATCGGCGAGATCGCAGACCGGCACGTGCTCTGCCGCCCCTTCCGCCACGCGGACCGCCGCCGGCGACAGCGGCGGCAGGTCGCCGCTGGCTCCAAGCACGGCGGCCGCACCGAAGTGGGCCGCGGTCCGCAGGATGGCGCCGAGGTTGTGCGGATTCTGCACGCCGTCGAGATACAGCAGCGGCCCCGTCGACCGCCGCGCCTCGATCGCCCGCAGCAGTTCCGGCATCCCCCATCGCGGACAGGCGCGGGCGAGAATGACGATCCCTTCGTGGTGCGTCGATTCGCTGATGCGGGCCAGATTTTCCTGAGGCACGACCTGAAACCCCAGCCGTGATCGTGCGCAGTGGTCGAGCAGCGCGACGAACTGCCGACGGCGATCCTCCGACAGGTACACGCGGATGATGTCCTCGGGTCTGCGGGCAAAGAGCGCCTCGCAGGCGCGAACGCCGTGATACTTCTCCTCGGCCTTGCCTCGGTGGCGGACCGCCGGCCGGGCCGGCGGCCTGCGGGCCGTTCCCCTGTCGCCCTCGCGTGCGGCGGGGGCAGACGAAGGACGACGTGTCGCGGGGCGGGAACGTTTCATGGCTTGGTCGGCGAGGCGGATGCTGGCGGCCGGACATCGGCGGGCCGGCCCCGCGTGCGTTCGATGAGATCGAGTTCCTCACGCAGGTCGGCCGACAGATTGACGCCGTTGAAGTCGGCCGACTCCTCGAGTTTCACAAGCCAACTGCCGCAGACGTCGTACGAGATCGTACCACCGCGAAGGTGGCAGTCGAGCACGTGGCCTCCACTGCGGCGGTCCGCGGCCATAAAATGCCAGTGGTACCCAGGCACCGTGATGCCGTGGGCCCAGCGTGGGCTGCGAATGCCCACGAACGTGCCCCGCAGATCTTCCCGTTTCAGAGCGTTGATGACCGAGACCTGCGTGATGCGGTCCCGGTCCGGCTTGGCACCTCCGCCCGCCGCCGGCTGTTCCGCCGAGAGGGGCGTGGCCCAGGCCATAACGATGCAGCACAGCAGCGATGGTGTCAGTCTCCGGTGCATTCTCGAAAGCCTCGTCCTCTCCCATCAGCCGCAGATGAGATCAGCGATTCACGACATGCTGCGGCCGCCCCGCCACGAAGGCCCGCAGGTTGGCTGCGGTGACATCGATCAGCCGACGCCGGGCATTCCGCGTGGCCCAGGCTATGTGAGGGGTGATGATACAGTTGCGGGCCGTGAGGAGCGGGTTCGACGCCGGCGGTGGCTCCACGGAAAGCACGTCGAGGCCGGCTCCGGCGATGTGGCCCTGTTCGAGCGCGGCGGCGAGGTCGGCCTCGTTGACGAGCGGTCCGCGGGAGGTGTTGATCAAGAATGCGGTCGGCTTCATGAGGCCGATCGTCTTCGCTTGGATCAGTCCCTGCGTCTCCGGCGTGAGCGGGCAGTGCAAGCTGACGACGTCGCTCTCACGGAGCAGCGTCGGCAGATCGACCATCGTCACGGCATCGCTGTCCAGATCGCGTCCGGGGGTCCGACGATGGGCAAGCACCCGCATCCCAAACGCCCGGCCGACCGTGGCCACCGACCGTCCGATCCGGCCGAAGCCGACGAGACCGAGAGTGAGCCCCGCCAGCTCCACCAACTCTCCATCCCAGTAGCAGAAATCGTCGCATGTTGACCAGCGGCCGTCGCGGACCGTCTGCGCGTGGTGGCCGGTACGGTTGGTGAGTTCGAGCAGCAGGGCGAACACGGCCTGCGCG
>JBIIMX010000324.1:0-4290 GCA_044337765.1 Pirellulales bacterium
CGCTGATGACGAGCGATCCGCGATCGCCGAGCATCATGGCGGCGACCGCCTGCTGCATGGCTGCACTACCCAGGAAACACCCGGGCAGGGTCGGGATCTCGAACGAACTGATCGTGGGCGCGACGACGACGCTGTTGGTCTGCCCTGCGATCTGAGCGGCGAGCGCCGCGAAGGCCACGGCGTCGCGGAGCTCCCCTTGCTGGAGCCAGATGACGCCGTTGGCCAAGACGCGGCCGTCGGCCTGGGTCGGGAAGTACCAATCCGCCGACGTCACGAAGCCCCGCGGGCCAATCGGGATGGCCAGCGACGAGGTGCTGGTCTTCACACCGGTCACGCCGTTACTGAGCGGCGGGGTGGAGGCCCCAGAGAGGCCGTTGACGCCGGTGTTGACCGCGGGCCCCGGCTCGAACCCGGTCAGCCCGCCGATGGCGGCCAGTTCCGCATCGAGCCTCCATTCTCCCGCCGACCACATGTTTGCGACCGGGCTGGGGAGCGGGATCGCCGCGGCGGGGCCCAGCAGGATCGGCTGATTCGCCGCAGCATAGAAGCCATACTGGGGCGCATCCGGCGTGGCGCCCACATACAGGTCGTTGATCCAGCCGGCGGTCAGCATGCGGGCGGCTGGCGGCACGATGTCGGCGGATTGGCTACTGCTCAAACTTTCTGTGGGGCGATACCCGCTAATGCCCACACTCTCGGTTGGGCGATCCCCGCTGGTGCCCACCACGCCGCGAAACCGGCCAGGATTCGTCGCCACGAGCGCATTGGTGGTGGCACCGTAGGCGTTCCAGAGCTGCGCGGGTGCCGCAACCTGATAGACAGGGACGTCATGTGAATCCAGTTCGGCCACCTGCACCGCGAAACTGCCGCTGCCGTCGAACGCGCCGGGCGAGACGCCGTCGTACATGATTACGCCAAGGAGGTTGGCAGATGCCGGATTCTGCGCCGCGTAGTCGGCCGCGACTGCCGTCGCGAAGCCGCCGCCTGCGGAATGACCGGCGAGCACGAACCCCCCGGTGAGTTCGCCGGCCGCCCCGGCATAGCCGGCCGCCACCGCGCTGCCGACGAGCGCCGATCGATCGCCCACGAACAACGATGCCACGGCCCGTACGGCCGAGGTATCGTTAACCGTCCAGTTCATGGTGTTCGGCAGCGATGGCGCTAACACGATGCTGTTGGTCTGCCGGGCGAGATCGGCGGCCAGCGAGGAGAGAGAGCTGCCGGTGACGCCGGGGGCATGCTGCAGCCAAATCACCCCCTGGGCGTCGATCGTGCCGTCGGCCTGCGTGGGGAAGTACCAATCGGCAGGCGCTACCACGCCGTCGCCGAAGGGGATCGCAAGCGTGGAACTGCCCACCTGCACGCCGCTGACGCCGTTCGACGTGCCAGGTAGGCTCGGAGACTGGCTCACGAGGATTGTCGCAGCGGCCGGAACCGAGGGTGCGTTGGCCGCGGTTATCCCCACGGGCTGCGGTTGGGCCATCGCCGGCACGAACCCTGTCGCCCCCTGCCCGCGCAGCGACATCGTGAATGCGCCGCCCGCGAACGCCCCCGCGATCCGGCTCACGTTGCCCTGGGCATTCACCCACACGTCCACCGGCACAGGACTCCCGTCTCGGCCGATGCTCGGGGCTCCCTGCAGGTCGGCCAGCGGGATCATGCCCGCGAACGTCGAAAGCCCCACGACGGCCCGATAATGCCGCCCATACGAGTCGTTGCCGACATACTGAACGCTCTTCGCGAACTCGATCCCGGGAAGCGTGTTCAACGGCGTCAGCGACGTGGCGAGGCGGTTTTGACCGAGCATCATCCGCTGCATCCCCGCCGGGTTCATCGCCCCCGGCGACAACTCCAGGAATCCGACGGAGGCATCGATGTCGAGTGCCGCGGTGCGGGTGTCGAGCCACCCGGTCGAACGGGCCGACACCACGAATGCCTCGGCCCCGACGTCGAAGGAATAGCTCCGTGCCTTCTGCGCCCGATAGGCGGCCCGCCCCACGTCGTTCAGTTCAAGCAACAGCCCGGTGGCGTTCTGGATGAGCAGGTTGCCCGAGAGGGTGCTCGCAAGGTAGTTCTCGACCTGGCCGAGCGCGTTGTCGCCGATCTCGCTCCCTACCACGAACGACCCTGCGAACGGCCCCGTCGCCGCGACACCGAATCCGCCGTTGGCGACGATCGTGTTGCCGGCGCCCGAAGTCCGACCGCCGATCGTGAGGCCCCGCGCATTCTGGAGCGACACGCCATTGCCGAAGTTGCCGCTGAACGAACTGCCGGAGACGACGCTGCCCCAATAGCCGCCGGGGCCGACCAGCAGCCCCACGCCATTGCCCATGCTCGTCACGCCCCTGATCCGGGATCCAGTCGATCCGCCGGCGAAGCGGATGCCGGCACCCCCGAATCCGCTGATCGTGCGGGCGTCTGAAAGCGGAGAGAACACGACGTTGTGGACGTTCGCCCCGATCACGAAACCGCTCACGCCGGGGGCGGTGCCCGCTCCGTCCAGTACGAGCCCTCCGCCGACGAACGCGCGGCTGGCGCTTGCCAGCGTGATGCCCTGCAGGGGCAGCGAACTGCCGACGTCACCCGCCATCGTGATCGCCCGTCCGGCGGAAAGCCCCAGCCTGCCGAACCCGTCGATCGTGGACGAGAAGGAGATGTCGCCGCCGGCCCGAAGGGCCACGCTGTTGAGCAGCGTCACGCCGCCGCCGAACGACTGAGAGCCCTTCGGAGTGACCACGTTGGACGCCATCAGAATCCCACGAGCCACGCCCTCGCCCTTCGTCGCAAGGCTTACGGCGCCCGCCCCCTTCGCCACGATCTGACCGGCGATGGTGACGCTGTCGTCCACCCCCGCGCCGGTGTCGATGAAGAAGCCCTGCGCGGCCGTCCCTCGGCCGATGGCGGCGAGGTTTACACCGCCGGGACCGATCCTGACCGAATCCGTGTTCGCTCCTCCCACGATCGAGAGGCCTGCGAACCTCGTGATCTTCTTGAGGTCCACCGTGATCGTGTCGGCCGCGGCATCGATGGAGATGCCGTTGACCGGAGCGGCCATGGCAAGCGAACCCGCCGTCGCAGCGGTGATCGTCAGCCTGGCTGCTGGTGCGTCGTACGTGGTGGCGAGGTTCGTGATCGCCGTGCCTGCCGAGTCGAGCGTGAGCATGACCCGATTGCCCACCAAGCCGACGAGGATGTCGTCGGCCGCAAGCATGGCCCGCGACTCGAGGCCCTCGATACCCGGTTGGCGGCCTGCCGGACTGCGGTCGCGTCTCCGGCTTCCATCCGTCATCCGCCGATGACGGCCGAACAGGATGGATTGCAGGAGCGGGGGCATTGGTTCCTCGTTGCAAAAAGGCCATTAAGGCAGCCAGGCGTCGCTCCCCAGAGCAGGTGTCGGCGACAGAGCCCACAATTTTAGCTCGCGGATTATGACGCCGCCAGAAATGGGCGCGATGGCGCAGTCTTTACCGAAGTTCCGGATGGGGGCAAATCCGGTGATAAACGCGATCCGCAGGCCGTCGAGGTCCTCTGCCACGAATGGGCGCACGCGCTGGCCTGGAACTTCACGCTCGACCGGCTATCCAAGACGCCGGGGCTCGATCCCGTTGAGTTCGACCGCGCGTGCCATGACGACGCCTGGGGCTACGCCTACTCGCGGGTCTGGCGGGCGTATCTGGAGGTTATTCGGGAGGCGGGGTGACGGCGGTGCAGAAGGGTGTCGGCACTGTTAGCAAAACTGTTGGCAAACGCCCTCTGGGCGCCTGAATCCTGCGCCGCTCGACATGCGCCGTTCCCGAAGAATTCGCATGACCACGATACGACCGCGACCTGTTCGTCGGTCTCCTCTGGACTCTTCATCCGTTGGTCCCGGGTTCGAGCCCCAGCGGCCACACTGAAAAACGAGGGTTTCGGGAAGGCGACAACGTCCGATACGCATTCTGCACTCATAACTCGGGTCGGACGGGTGGCGGCAGCGGATGATCGAGGCGTTCGCTCGTCCTGCCTTGAGCGGTTCCCAATCGCCCTGGAACAGGATCAAGCGACAACCTGCCCCTCGGCACGCTCAGTCGCCCGCCGCCCTCGGCGAGTTCGCGTACTGCAGGGCGGCGTCCTGCAGATACCGGTTGAAATCCGCATGGAGCCGGGCGAGCTGGAGCACAGCGTCCCGACGGATGGCGTACACCTTGACGTCCGTCAGGGCCCGGATCGTGGCCGCCCTCGGGGCATCGCTGAGGATCGCCAGTTCTCCGAAGAACGAACCCTCCCGCATCACCGTGAGCCGCTGCGGAG
>JBIIMX010000326.1:0-4268 GCA_044337765.1 Pirellulales bacterium
CCTGCGAAGCACCGCGACAACCGCGGCCCGGGCGGCATCCGAGTCTGTCAGCCGGCTGTCTCCGAGATCGAGCGACTCGCGGTATGCCACGCCCAGCACGGCCGCGGCGGCCTGTGCCTCCGCGGCTCGCTCAGCCACGGTACCGCGGGTGGCCGCCTCGCCCCCTGTCAGATCTACGATGGCGGTACGGTATCCGAGCGAGGCCAGCCGGAGGAGCGTGCCGCCGGCGTGGAGTTCGACGTCGTCGGGATGGGCACCGACGGCAAGGACATCGACGGTCAAGGTCTGGCTCATGGACCGAATTGTATTTCGAATGTCGTTGGCCCGCGACGCCGGGGCTCGATCCCGCCGCGTTCGACCGCGCCTGCCATGACGAGGGCTGGGGTTTGGCAGACGGAAGCCTCGGACTTCGCGAGGCCGGTGGCTCGGCATGCCCAACTACCGGACTGCCAGGGTGAACGCCTCAGGCAAGACCTCTGCTCGTCACATCCTTGCTCCAATGAAGCTGCCAGGAACCAACCTTCAGTCGGCACATCAGAGAATAGACCTCGAAGCCATTCTTCGCATGGGCTCGCAACGCGGCGTGATTCTCGGGGAGCGTGGCGCGGACGGCCAGTTGCGTGCCTTCCTCACGGCAGCGGCGTAGCAATTCGTTGCTCAACGCCGGCGCAATACCCTGACCGCGAAACTGCGGATCCGTGTAGGCTTCGCACAGATACACCGTTGCGGAGGGCAAGGGCAGTTCGCATTCCAAATACCCGATCCTGGCTGAGTGACCGACGACCCACATGGCGCCGACCAACCGCTCGTTCAGGCGAGCGAGCAGGCAGCGCTGGTGGCTCTCCAGACGGTTGAGCAGTGCCTTCGGGTCCGCGGCTGGTCGCATGATGCGGTACTCCCCGACCCCCTCCGGGAGCAGCCATTCCATCCTGATGGGCAACTGGCAGTCGATCCGCGACAGCGGCTCGTTCAGCGAGCGACGGAGCAGAAACACACGACGGTAGCCGAGCACGTCGACCAGTTTGAACCAGAAGCTGCGTATTCCCTCACGCTGCAAGGTTTCCCACGCACGAGAAATCCGCGACCCGTTCATGTCGAGGCACCGGGCCGATGGCGATTGTAAAAGCCGAGCGCGCCGAAAGCGGCCGGGGTCATCGATCGACGGCCGAAGATGGCGGCCAGTTCGTGGATGCGTCGCAACAAGGACGTGTTTGTCGCCAAACGCGTCCGCTCTGCATCAAACCAGATGTTGTCCTCCAGGCCGACGCGGACGCCGCCGCCTTCCACGATGGCCAACGTGTTGGCACGCAGTTGTGCATGGCCGATGCCTCCAAGCGACCAGAGTCCGCCTGAGGGTATGTTTTGGAGCAGCACACCGACTTGTGTCAGGTCGGCCTGGGCGGTGGCGATGTTGCCGACAAGCACGTTGAAGTAGAACGGCGGCTTCAAGATGCCCTTGCCGGCCAGGTATTTCGCGAAATGGATCATTCCCTGGTCGAAGCACTCCAGCTCCGGCACCACCCCATGCCCGACCATGGCTTCGGCAAGTCGCTGGATCATTTCTGGTGAGTTGACGCTGACCTCCCGGGAGAAGTTCAACGAACCCAGCGTCAGCGAGGCCATGTCGGGCCGGGCCTGGAGCACCGCGGAACGCTTCTCGAACTCGCCGTAACTGCGACCGCTCAACGAGACGCAGATGACGAGGTCGGGACAATGACGACGGATGCCGTCGAGTATGGGACCGTAGATCTCCGGCTCCCACGCGGGCGTGCCATCTGCGTGCCTCGCGTGGATGTGTGCGATGGTGATCCCGATCGTGTGGGCCTCGTGGACCTGTTCGATGATTTCCGTCGCCGTGATCGGAACATGCGGCGTCACCTCTTTGGTCGGCACCATGCCCGTCGGCACGAAATTGATGATCAGGTCGGGTCGCTTTTCCGTCGTCATGGGAGGAATCCTGCGGGCTCCGTCGTCGTTTTAAGAATGCAGAGAGCTCTTCGAGAGCATGGGACACTGGGCGCAACTGCGGACTTTTACCTCGCAGCGTTCGAGGGCGCACCGCACCGCATGCCCCTGCAGTGCGAGCCCGATTCGTTCGAGCCGTTGGTCGTGACGGCCTTTGATCAGCACGACGTCACCCGGCCGCAACCTCTCCTGCAGCAAAGCCGAGGCCTGTGCGACACTGCTGCCCGCATCGTGGAGAGTGGCTTCGTCGTGGCCGCTGCGCCGGGCGCCGGCGGCATATCGCTGAAAGTTGTTCCCGATGATCACGAGTGAGTCAGTGACACGCCCAAACCGCTCCCCGAGGTCCCGATAGATCGGTCCTTGGCTCCCCGGTGGCTCGGTAACCTCCCCGAGAACAGCCAGGCGGCGACCTGCGGGAACGTCTGCGAGCACAATCAAAGCCGGGCCGAAGGTTTCCAGGCCGGATTTGAAGTCATCGCGCAACAGCCACGCTCCGTTGGGAAGCGCAACCGGCTCCAAGCGGCCGGGTGTGGGGGGCAACTGGTCGAGACGAGGCAAGACGGCGTCGAACGCGAGCCCCGCTGCCTCGGCCACGGCGATGGCGGCGAGGATCGTGTAGAGCATGGTCTCCCCGAGCAACGGCACGTGCATCGCCCGCGTGACGTTGCCAGTCTTGAGCTGAAACCGGGTGCCGTGCGGCCAATCGAGGGAGACCTGTGCCGCCCGCACGTCGTTGCTGTCACCCAGCCCGAACATGATCACGCGGGCCGCGGTCTGTGACTTCATCCACACCACGTTGGGGTCGTCGCCGTTCAGCACGGCCACGCCGGACCTGGACAAGGCACGCACCATCGCCGCCTTCTCGTACCGAGTTGTTTCGATCGTTCCCAGGGAGCGGCCGTGTTCCGTGCCGATGCTTGTCACGACCACGATATCCGGTCGGAGCAGTGCGGCGTATGTCGCCATCTGACCGACGTTATCGATTCCCACCTCGATGACCGCATGCCGGTGCCAGGGCCTGATGCGTAACACGGCGGCGGCGACGTCCGACCAGGCATTCCAGAGGTTTTGCCGATCCAAGGGCAGGCCCAGGGCGACGAGCGTGGCCCTGGCCGTCGTGGTCTTGCCATAGCTGCCGACAACGGCGATCAGGCATGTGCGCCGTGCCAATGTACGCCGATGCAGCCAGGCGAGGACCGAGACAAGCGGCCAGCAACGAAACCACACGCCGCGGGCCACCTGCCAACGTCCAATCGGCGTCCGCAGCATGACTGCGATGTCACTCAAACGGTAACGCATGCCAATCGCTTTCTAAACATCTCGTCCCACAATTGTGTTCCGGCGATCAAGAGAAGCAACCGGCTATGATCTGCCCCGCCCGCCTCGTGGGCACGGAGCAGCCCTGCCACGCAGGACGCATCGAAAAAACCCGTGTCACGTATGCGAGACGCCGACAAAGAATCCCGCACGACATCCGGCAACGGGGGCCGCATCCAGTCTCGGACCGGCGCCGACAAGGGACGCTTGCGTCGCCGGCAGATGGAGGGCGGCAACACCCCGCACATCGCCCGCCGCAGCACGGCCTTTTCCTGAAGTCCGCGCAACTTGACCCACGGCGGTATCGTCGCGCAGAACTCCACCAACGGGTGATCGAGAAAGGGGACGCGGGCCTCCAGCGAGTACGCCATCGAGTGGCTGTCGAGGTGTTGCACCACGGACTCTGCCAGTCGCAGTTTGAAGTCCAGGTACTGCAGCTGGGCAAATCGGTGCCAGCCTGCGAATTCCGCGGGCAACGGTGAAGACTCCACGCCGCCCACTGTGCCACCCAGCAACAATCCGTCGGGCAGATCGGCATTGGTCGCCCCGCCGGACAACGCCCGAAATCTCGAAACACCCATTCTGGCCGGTGCGAGCAGGATCGTGGAGGCACCGGGCCAGCGGCGGCGAAGTACAGCCGCCGCCAACTGCCGCAAGGCGAGTGGCCACCTCGCGGCTGGTGCCAGTGCCTTGTCGGCGCGATACCAGGCGTAGCCGCCCAGTGCCTCGTCGGCACCTTCGCCGCACAACACGACCTTGACCTCGCGGGCGCTCGCTTCCGCGATCAACATTCGCGAGATGTCCACCCCTTGACCGAAGGGCTGCTCCCGATGCCAGACGGCTCGGGGCAAGAGCCCGCGGTGCTCACGTCGGCACTCGAGTCGATGTCCGACCAGCTGGTACGACGGGTATTCATCGAGCAATCGATGGTACCGCAGTTCGTCCACCTGTGGATTCTCGAAACCAAGTGTGAATGTCGGCAGCGG
>JBIIMX010000033.1:0-15772 GCA_044337765.1 Pirellulales bacterium
CGTGTTTCTCGCGGGGGGCGTGCCCGAGGTGATGCTCCATCTCGACCGGCTCGGCCTGCTCGACACGAGCGTGAGGACAGTCTCCGGCGGCACGCTTGCCGAGCAGCTCGCCTGGTGGGAGACGAGTGAGCGGCGGGACCGCTTCCGCGCGCTCCTCCGCGAGCAGGACGGCATCGATCCCGACGACGTGATCCTGCCCCCAGCTGCTGCGGCGGCCCGCGGCCTCAGGGGCACAATGGCCTTCCTCCGCGGATCGCTCGCGCCCGACGGGGCGATCGTGAAGGCGACGGCAATCGATCCGAAGACGTTTTCCGCCGACGGCGTCTACCGCCACACCGGGCTGGCCCGCGTGTTCACGAGCGAGCGGACGGCGATCGCAGCGATCAAGGCGGGGCGGATCGCCGCCGGCGACGTGCTCGTGCTCGCCGGCGTCGGCCCGATGGGCACCGGCATGGAAGAGACCTATCAGGTGACCAGCGCCCTCAAACAGCTGCCGATCGCCAGCCGCGTGGCCGTGGTCACCGACGCGCGATTCTCGGGTGTCTCGACCGGCGCCTGCATCGGCCATGTTGGCCCCGAGGCGCTCGCGGGTGGACCGCTCGGCAAACTGATCGAGGGAGACGAGATCGCGATCACGATCGACACCCGCGACGCGACCGGCACAGTGGAACTCGCCGCGCATGGCACGCAGCGGTTCACACCCGCCGAGGCGGCGGCGGAGCTCGCGCGGCGGCCGTCGCGGCCCGACCTCGCGGCCGATCCGCGGCTCCCGGCCGACACCCGACTCTGGGCGGCGCTTCAAGAAGCCAGCGGCGGCATCTGGGCCGGCTGCGTCTACGACGAGGCACGCATCGCGAGCCGCCTGCGACGCTGATCGAGCCGCCCGAGCGCACGCGGGGGAGGCCGGCCGTCCTGCCGCAGCCTTTTCCGTTCGGAGCCCATTCGGCTGCGAGAATTCGTCGATATCCACAAACGACTGGCTCGCATCCGCCTCAACGGAAAGGTCAGCACGACCCAAGTCCAAGCAAGTGATGCAGGACAAGCGAAGAAACTGGTGATGTCCCAGTTCCCCAACGCCACCGTCTTGAGCGTCAAGAAAAGTAGATTGAGCACTACTTCTTCGGTCGACCGAAGACCACGCACCAGAAGGTGTTGTTGCCGTTTACGGCCGTGCCGATGCCCATTTCCTGGTAGTGACCTGTCAGGATTTCCTTTCGGTGGCCAGGGGAGTTCATCCAACCGGTCACGACTGTCGGGGGCTGCGTTGCGGGATGGCCGGCATTCCATCCTGCCGCGATGATCTCACCGACATAGTCGTTGGCATCGTCCTTGGCATGGACGATCTGCCCTTCAGGACGATTTTCAAGCCTGAAAACATCGTCCCATTTGATGTAGCCAGCCTTGATCGCTCGGTTGATCGGGTGGTGGGTGCATGTCCGGTGGTCTTCCAGACTCTTGGCCTCTTCCTGGAGATGCTCCATTTTCTGATTTCTTGCCATCCACTCGGCATGAAACTGAGCAGCCTTCGCCAATGTCTTATTGTATGTGAGTCGCTTCAGGCTCTTTTGAGCCCGTTCGTTATTGATTCTGTTGGCCACATCCTGGACGAAGCCAACATTCTGAGCCTTCGCCGGTAAAGCGAAGACAACGGTGACGAGAAGAACGATCAGACGCGTCATGGCTGAGGCCTCGCATACTCTAATTTCGCTGGGCAGTTTTCAAACGCGGTCGGGTGGATGGTCTTTACGCTCGCTGGAATGCTGATGGTCTTCAAACTGGTACAGCCCCAGAAATTGCCTCCGTCAATTTCCTCGAGCCTCTCGCTCAGAACGATGCTCTCCAGTCGGGGGCAATCCACGAAGGTCTGGGCCTCGAGTTTCTTGACTCCCTGAGGAATGACGATTCGTTCCAGTTTCGTACACCGGTAAAAGGCCATCTGGCCAATGAAGGTGACACCCTCCGGGAGATCGATGGAGGAGAGGTTCAGGCAGTGGTGGAAGGCCATTCGTCCCACATGGTGGATCGTGGAAGGCAATACGACCGGCGTGGAGCGTCCTTCGGGACAGCGAAGAATCGCAGTCATCTGTCTGTCGTAGAGAAGGCCGTCAATGCTTTTAAAAACCTGATTCGCGGGATCCACTCTGATGGAGACGAGAGTGGGGCACTGATAGACGGCGTTGCTGAAATGGGTGATGCTTGCCGGGAGAAATACCTCGGTCAGCGCACAGCCCGCGAACGCCCCTTCATCTATTCTGGTGACGCCTTCTGGAATCGTAATGTGGCGGAGCCACGAGCAATTGAAAAAGGCTTCGCCCTCGATGATCTTCGTAGTCTTCGGCAGAATGACCGCCGTGAAGTCTCTGCTCTGTTTGAAAGAGTCTCGGCCGATGATCGTGACCGGCTTGTTTTCAATGGTTTCGGGGATCTTCACGACGGTCGCCGATCCGATAAACCGCGTGATCTTCACCGTGTCTCCGACGATCTCATACCGAAAGTCGCTTGCTGGGTTCGTTGGGTGATCGGCGTAGAGAGCCTCCTCATCACGCGGTGGTGGAGAAACAGGCTCAGCGGGTTTCGGAGGGGCAACCGGTCGGGAAGAAAGAGCAGCCGCCGTGAGCAAAGCCGGAACCACCACGAGAAGAGCGACCCACGGCCACCAGATGTTTCCCTGTCGGTCACCGTTCACCCGTCTCAGTTCCGCTGCGAACTGAGCAGCTGACGCATAACGCTGGTGTGGGCTCTTGCTCAGGGCTTTCTGACAGATCTGGCGGACATCGGCGGGGAGATCGGATGGCCAATCCGATGGCTTGGCGAGAACGATTTCCTTGCGAAGGACATTCGGTTCCGTGGAGGAATAAGGAATGCGTCCACTCATCACCTCGTAGAGGACGACCCCGAGACTGTAGAGATCGCTTCGCTGGTCGGAAGGCATACCCTCCAACTGCTCGGGGCTCATATACCTGAGCGTTCCGATACTCGGCTCACACGAGCCCGTCTTGTTCGCGGAATGAGCGATCCCGAAGTCGGCCAGAAGTGCTCGGCCATGGTGATCAATCAGGATGTTCGCCGGCTTGATATCGCGATGGATGACGCCTTTGAGATGAGCGTATTCCAGAGCCTCCGCAATCTCTGACACCCAACGAAGAGCCTGTTCTCTCGGTGCTTTGCCCGCCACCAACCTATCGGCGAGGCTGCCACCCTCCACATACTCGGTGACGATGAAACAGGTGTCGCTTTCAATACCCACATCATGGACAGGCACGATGCTGTCATGCTTGAGGCGGGCGACTCGTCGTGCCTCGGCCAGAAAATCGTCGGTGGATACCAGTTTGCTGGGCTTTGGAATCTTGACCGCCACCGTTCGCTGAAGTTCGGTGTCGTAGGCACGAAAGACTTGAGCGAATCCGCCCTCGGCGATGAGGTCTTCAAGGCGATAGCGATTCGCAAGCGCACGAGCCTCCGGTTTTGGCTCTGAGGGTGGATGGTCGTCTCCAGGATCATCGGCAAGCGGCTTATCCAGCCAGGCGATCTCTTTAAGTGCCTTGATCCTTCGTTCAAGCCGTGAAATCAGTTCGGGATGATCCTTAGCCAACTCGCTGGCGGGCGTGTCCTGTCCACGGTCGTACAGTTCCTCCCAACGGAGGAGCAGTTCGGCCAGCAGTTCTTTATCCCTGTCCGCCACTGAGTTCCTCGTGCAACTTGAGTTTGGCCTCTTGCCACCGTCTTTTAATCGTCCGCTCCGACACTCCTAGGATGACGGACGCCTCTTCTTGGGTGAGGCCTTCGTAGAAAAGAAGGTTGACGACTTCCTTCTGCTCCTCGGGTAACTTGTCCACATGCTCGTGAAACTCGCCCCACATGCAGATGTCATCCGGTTCCTGTACCGTGCCATGAAGGGAGCCACCCGATTCATCTGACGGCTGATGGTCGGTATGGTGGTTGGCTCCGCGGCCCTCCGGTCCGAAATGATGCTTTTTGAGATCAAGCAGTTCCCGTCTGATCTGGACGCCGGCCAAGTTGAAAAAGTGCCGTACCGACTCTACCTGGACACTGGCGAGGGAACGGTGAAGGCGAACGAGTGAATTCTGAAAAACATCATCAGTCGTCTCCCATCTCCTGAGGCCGGGAAATCCCCGAAACATCTTCCTGGTGAGTTTCAGGAGACGGTCACAGGAATGATCCAGGAGTAGAGTTTTTGCCCGCTCATCGCCCCTCTTGGCGAGGTCTATCAGGCCTTGGAGTTGGGTATCGGAACCTACCGGCATAGGGACGCCTGCTTGCGGGGGGCACGGGACTTGCCCATGATACCCCCACTAGAAGGGTGCTCTAGGGAATGCGAAGGCGCCCGTAAAAAGAGGCCAGAAAAGATTTTTGTCCCCTTGGGCGACGTGATGTCGCAGGTCGGGGGAGAGATCAGTCGCCTGGACGCCAACACTTACACACTGAGAGATTTCGGAAATGTGCCTATGGCTCGTCATCGCAGTGGCTCTTGTGTCAGTCCTCCCGCCTTCTGTTGCCTACGCTGCCGAGGTCATGGTTGAAGGCGTCCTAAAGGCAGTGGATGCGAAGGAACGCACCCTCACCCTGGAGAAGAAGACCGCTAAGGGCACAAAGAAACTGTCCCTCGAGGTGGCTGAAGAAGCGGGCGATCTGGCTTCGTTGAAAGTGGGTGATGAGGTGTCCGTCAACTATGACTCAACTCTGGAAGTAGTGACGAAGATCCTCCGTCCGGAGGCCGAGTCCACTGAAGTAGAGGTTGTCGTCCTGAAGGAACTCGGAATGGCAGGCCATCCTTGGGTGACGAAGGATGGCCTGACGATCTACTTTACAGCCAAGGAGTCGCCGCAAGGCCCCTCCTTCGTGTGGGTGGCCACGAGGGCGAATACAGGAACCCTCTTCAAGGATAAAAAACAGGTTTCGCTTGGACTGGACAACACCTTTTCCAAAGATGGCCTTGAAGGCATCATCTTCCTTCCAGAGGAAGGCAAGGGAACACTTCAATCAATCAAGCGGAATTCGGTGACAGAGGACTTCAGCAGGCCAACGCTGGTTAAGGAATTCGGATGGAAGGAACTCGGCGGGAACACCTGGGTCGTGTCGCCAGGATTGTCCGACGATCGTCTTACTCTTTACTACGAAATCGTCGGCAAGGGACCATGTTTCTCCACGCGGAGTACCCTGACGGCACCTTGGTCGAAGCCGAAACAGTTGCCAATCGTCATCGGTGAAGACGGTGGTCTCCGGTTTCCCTATGTCTCCGACGATGGGCTGTGGCTCTTCTGCACCGACACGGGTGTGAAGGATCCCACCGCCAATAACATTTCTCTTTACGGCAGGGCAAAGAACTCCGACCCATTTGCTTTCAAAGGTCGTGTCCGGGCGGGCAACACGCCCGTGAGTGGAGAGTTTCCTCGCTATGCTCCAAAAACAAAAGAACTCTTCTTTGTCAAAAAGACCGAGGGCCGTCCAGAGATCAATGTCGTGAAGAACTTCGATCCTCTGAAGGTGGCCGAGCAGCAACGGATGGGCTTGTACATCGGCAAGTGGAAGGACGACAAGGATGGCATCATTCGTGCTATTGACGAAAATCACAGGTTCATTGAATACCTTGCGAACGGTGCGGTGCATTGTACGGGGCACTGGCAGTACTTGGTGGAAGGGGAAGGTATTGAAGTGATAACCGATCACGGATTCACGATCCGCCTCACGCCGCTCAATGCCACGCAACTCAAACAAAAGACACAGAAGACATCTGAGGTAGAAGCAACTAAATGGAATGAGCCTGGCAGGACGCTGACGCGGGCGGCCCCTTAACGCTCTCACGTCCCCGACCCCTGCAGTGGCGTCTTACTTGTTGGTCAGGAAGTTCGCCTTTTTACGGGGGCTATTGCCGCCAGTGATCTCCCGGCGGCTACCACTTCTTTCAGGCGTCCTGAAGGCGGTGGACGCGAAGGAACGGACTCTGACCGTGGAGCAGAAGACCGCGAGTGCCCGATGTCGTTGCGGCAGTGTCTTCGAAATACCGCCCAAAGACGATCAAATGGGATGCGACTGTTGCGGAACTTCTGCACTTGGCAGGAGGTTTGGCGACACCGTGAAGCTCTGGCGCACCCAAATCATCATGGTTCCCTTGGTCACCCCTGTTCCTGAACCCTCATATCGCCTGGTACAGGAAATCCAACCCGGTCAACGGTTTTCAGGCGATCGGATGCCCGATCAGCCGCAGGGGCCAGAGAGGCAGGGTTCCGGAGGAATAAGGTGCCAGCCACCACAAAAGGGCAATCTGCCAGCTTCTCCAGATATGATGGCTGGCCCCTTTTCCCCTTGGGTGGCTGTTGAAGCCTAATGTTGATTACAATCGCGGTATGATCCGAACCGTGGAAGCCACTGTGGACGAGAAGGGGCAGGTGCGGCTTTCTGAGCCGTTGCAGTTGTCTCGTGCGCAGCGAGCTTTGGTGACCATCCTCGACGAGGACCCGTTGCCGCAACTGCACGAGGATTCCTTGCTCAGCGAACGGGCCCTTGCGGAAGACTGGAATCGCCCCGAGGAGGATGCTGCGTGGTCGCACTTGGGCGAAGTTCGGTAGCGCTGGTGCCGTTCCCCTTCTCGGACCTCTCGCAGGCAAAACTCCGCCCTGCGATTGTCCTGGCAAGTGTTGGGCGGGGAGATTGGATTCTCTGCCAAGTGACCAGCAATGCGTATGGAGACGACCGGGCGATCCCCCTCGCCCCGGACGATTTTGCCGACGGTGGGCTGAGAGTGGCCAGCTTTGCCCGGCCCGGAAAACTCTTCACGGCTCACGAGGCTTTGATTCGGATGCAGGCGGGGCGGCTGACACCCGGTGCATTCGAACGAATTCGCGCTGGCGTTGTTGCGGTCTTCGGTTGAACGTGCCTCACAGTCGGACCCATCATGGGGTGCCAGCATGGGGCGGGGGCGGCCGGTTCGCGCTGTGACGACCAGTCTCGCTGACCGATACGGTATTCTCAGGCGGCGTCATCGCAGCGCCTGGCGTCCAAGGCTGCAAAGAAAGCCGAGGAGTCAGGTGCGGCGTCCGGTAGTCGTTGATCCTGTGGGAAGTCGGGTCCTGACCACCAGCCAACTTCTTCCCGTTCTCAACGCCTGCCTGCCAGCCCATCGAATGCACCGGTGCTCAATCGCAGCACCGTGATCGTGCGTCCGAAGAAGCCGTTCTGCGACTCGTTGCGAGCAGTCGATTACAAGGACGCACCGGATGTGACGCTCGACCAGACGGGGCCGACGCTCTACCTCGTGCCGGACTACGAAGACCCTGCGAACGCCGACAAGGTGTTCAGCATCTGTGCCGATGTAGGTCGGCATGAGTGCTGAACTGGGCTGACGAGCCGCTTATCGACTCGGAAATGCTTGCGGACGTGCCACTGACCGAACTTTCCTTCATTGCTTACTTGTCCGGCTGTGGTTGACCGCCATGCAGCCAGTCCAGCCCGAAACGCGCGAAGTGCACGGCTTTCCCGCCGCTGTCGTAGAGCAGCCAGCCCGAACCAAACCGCTTGCGTTTCCTGATCCACTCCCCAGTGTGGTCTAGAGCGGTTAGGGGATGACCGCAGTGGGGCATCCACATCTCAGTGGACTCGTCGCTCCCCTGCTCCGTTCCGGATCCCGTCACGATGCCAGTCCGTTTCCAGAACCCTGAGTTTGGGTTTGAGTTTGGGTTTGGCACTTTGTCCTCGGGAGCAGCCAATCTCCCGAGGACCAAAAACCCCTAGAAAACAAATACCGGAGGAGGGACTTGAACCCACACGCCCTTGCGGGCAACGGATTTTGAGTCCGTCGCGTCTGCCATTTCGCCACTCCGGCTCGGAAGCAGTCTCGTTCCACGAGCGTACGGCCCGCCGCAGCCGATTGCCAGAGAGCCGCGCAGGGGCCCGTTTCCGCCCGGAATTCCGCTGGCCCGCACCCGCACCATTCCCCTACGCTAGCCCCATGAAGACCATCGTTTTCGAAGATGCCGCAGTCGACCGCCTCGGCCTGCTCACCGCCGCCCGCCCAGCCTGCGATCTGACCATCGGCTGCTCCACGCTCTTCGAAGCCCTCGGCCGCTTCGGCCAGGTCCAACGCGTCCTGCGACCATACCTCGCCCGCTACCTCGACAGCATCGCCGGCAGCCGCGTGGCGATCTGGGGCGGTTCATCCGCAGTGTGCCATCCCAGCCCGCCCGCCTCCTCGCACGGTGCGCTCCTGCTGCTGGTCAACGCCCGCGTCGTGCCCAGCCGCGACAATCTCGCCACGCTCCGCAGCCTCGTCGAGGCGGGCCACCGCACGGTGGTGCACCAGCACGACGCGATTGCTGCAGCCATCGTGCACCTGTCCGCCGATGGCAGCGGACCCGATCATGCCGCGGTGGACGCCGTGCTTGCCGATGCCGCCGCCGCGACGGATGCCATCGACTCGCTCGCACTCCCGGAAACAGACGCCGACATCGAGATGCTGTCGCTGCCTCACGAAATCATCGGGGCCCACGAACGGGCCATCGTGGGGGCACTCGCTGTGCAGATCGATTCGGGACGCTTCCGCGAGATTCGGCCGAATCTCTTCGCCTCAGCCGACGCGGCGATCGCCGAGCAGGTCGTCGTGCGGGCAGGGCCCGTCGTGGTCGATGCCGGTGCCGACATCGGTCCCTTCGTCTGTCTCGATGGCCCAATCTGGATCGGCAGCCGTGCACGCATCAACCCGCACGCCTGGATCCGCGCCGGCACGGCCATCGGCGTCGAATGCCGTGTGGGCGGCGAGGTCGAGGCGACCATCATGGAGCCCTTTTCCAACAAGCCGCACGACGGCTTTCTGGGCCACAGTCACATCGGCAGCTGGGTGAACGTGGCGGCCGGCACCATCACGGGCAACCTCAAGGCAACCTACGGACCGGTGCGGCTGCATGCCATCGAAGCCGACGGCGACCGCAGCACGATCCACACCGGCCGGCAGTTTCTCGGCGCGCTGGTGGGTGACTTCGCGAAGACGTCGATCAACACGTCGCTCGCCTGCGGCGCGCGGATCGGCATTGCGGCAACGGTCGGAGGGCTGGTGCCCGAGCAGGTGGCCGCCTTCACGAACATGGTCGTGGCCGGCGGCGAACGCACCTCTGCCGAGCAAGCAGCCATCATTCTCGAGCGAATGATGGCCCGAAGAGGCCTCGAAATGCTGGATGCCGACCGCGACCTCCTCCGCACGCTGTCAGCCTCTCCGACCGTCACCTGACCGGCGACCTTGACGAACTACAATACAACGTCTCAGAGTTGAGCCACCGTCTCTTCCCCCAGTGCGAGGCCCTACCGTGTCGATCAACGATGCCTACGCGAATGGCCGCTTTGGCCTGTCGTTCGAACTGTTTCCGCCCAAGACACCGGAGTCGGAGGCGATGATGTGGCGGACCGTCGATGATCTGATGGCCTTCGAACCCACGCTGATCACGTGCACGTATGGCGCCGGCGGCTCGACCCGCGGCACGACGCTCGACGTGATCGAGGGCGTGCGGTCGCGGCACAATCTGCCCGTCGCCAGCCACCTCACCTGCGTGGGCAGTTCCGTCGACGAACTGCGCGGCTATCTTCGCGAGGCAGGCGACCGTGGCGTGTCGGCGATCGTCGCACTGCGGGGCGACCCGCCCAAGGGAGAGACGGCATTCACGCCGGTGGCCGGCGGCCTACGGTATGCGTCGGAACTGGTGGCGCTGATCCGCAGTGAGTTTCCGGAGTTCGGCATCCTCGTGGCGGGCTACCCGGAGACACATCAGGAGGCGGTGAGCGCCGAGGACGATCTCAAGAACCTCAAGCGGAAGTGCGACGCCGGCGGCGACGTGGTCGTGACGCAGCTCTTCTACGACAACGCCGACTTCTTCCGATTTCGCGACCGGTGCGCCGAGATCGGCATCACCCAGCCGATCGTGCCTGGCGTGATGCCCGTCACCAACTACGCGCAAGTGCGTCGGATCGCCAGCCTTTGCAAGGCGAGGCTGCCCGACGATTTCACCCGGGCCTTCGAGGCCGCCGGCACCGATGAGTCGGCGCAATTCGAGGCGGGCGTCGATTTTGCATCACGCCAGGTGCAGGAACTCCTCGACGGCGGAGTGCCCGGCATCCACTTCTACGTGCTCAACAAATCGACAGCGACCTCACGCGTGCTCCGGCAGGTGACGGTGCGGTGAGCTATCGCCCGCGTCCCGACGCGTGGGGAGGCAGTTCATCGTCCATGGTGCTGATGTAGCTGCGAAGCCGCTCCAACTCGTCGCTGACGTGCCGGAGCTTCAGCATGTTCTCCACCCGCTTCACAAGCTCGACCTTGTTGACCGGCTTCGACAGGAAGTCGTCGGTGCCGGCTTCGACCGCTCGCTCGATGTCACCAAGTTCGCCGAGGGCCGTCACCATCAGGATCATGATCGGACTGGTGGATGGGTCCGACTTCAACCGCTCGCAGACCTCGAAACCGGACAGTTTCGGCATCATGACGTCGAGCAGGATCACATGGGGCTGGAAGGAGGCAACCTTGTCGAGCGTGTCGCGGCCATCAACAGCCGTGGCGATCTCGCAATCGAGCTCGGCCAGGTAGACCTCCAAAAGTTCTCGATTCGGTTCGTTGTCGTCGGCGATCAACACACGGCTGCGAGGAGTCGGGGGGGGCGTCTTCGGGGAGCCGGATTTGGATGTGGGCATCGGGCGGGAGCTTTTGGGGAGGACAAGCGGAGCTTTTGGGGAAGAACAGTGTGATGTCAGGGGAGCTCGAAGAGTGACTGACTTTTCACGATCGCGTGGTTATCCGGGAAGGTGTGGAACGCCTGCACCGAGAGGCCGGTCTCACGGGTTTCGATGTTCATCCAGCTGAGGGCGCCCGTAGCGAGCCTCTGTGAAGAGCTGAAATGGTGAAGCAGGCCGTGCGTGCGGCCCTCGGCGGCGAGCTCCTGCTGGACGGCCCAAAAGACCTCCGGCGTGACCTGCTCCAACTGGAAGCACGTCTGGTAGCAGACGCCGCCGCGGCACTCCATGCGGTCGCTGCGTTCGCCAGTAAGCCTGTGTGACAGCAGCCGTCGCTTCTGCGGCAAGGGCTGACTGTTGTCGGCCGCGACCTCGGTCAGCGTCAGGCCGTCCTTCCGCCACGTCACGAGATGGCCGGCGTTGGTGATCGCCACAGTTGCCGCATAGCGGCCGCGGTCGATCGTGCGGGAGCAATGGATTTCGAAGAGTTCGGGATGGAGCACCCGCCCGTAGAGCTGGAAGACCAATTCAGCGACATTGGGACGAGCCGATAACACGAGACGCCACTCCACGAGACATGCGGCAAAAGCGGGCCTCACGCGACCCGCTTCAGCACTGCGATGGATTATAGATCGTCGCGGCATTCTGCACCAAGGCAGAGGCCACCGGTTTTTCCGACGGTTTTTTCCGCGGACTTCTTCCACCGGAAAACTACAACAGCCCGACGAGCAGGTCGTAGAAGAAATGCGTGCCGGCGGCGATGCCGAAGCCACGCAGGAGAAAGAGCATCGCGAAAAACAGCCCTGCCACCGCGCGGAACGTGAAACTGTAGAGCGCAAAAGAGTCGCCAAGCGGGCCTATGTAGTGGGCGGCGCTGAAGAGCAGGCTCGAGAAGAGCAGGGCCCAGAAGGCGGCCACCAGTGTCGCGCATCCCAACCGTTCGAATGCCCAGACTGCAATCGGCAGCATGAGCAGCCGAAACAGCACCTCCTCGTAGAGCCCGGCGCCGCAAAAGCCGACGAGCCTGGTCAGCACCGCATGCCAGCCAAATCCAGCGTCGGCGTGCAGTTGCAGCAGCGGCAGGTTCAGGAACTCCGATGCAACAAGGTGCTGGCGGAGCGGCCAGAGGCTCTGCTGAAGCCGTCCGACACCGACCAGAACGACCGCCCAGAGCACGCATTCGGCCGCCATGCCGGGCAGGCACCTCAGGCTCACCCGCCAGCGGTCGTGGGCCAGATACTGCCACGCCAAGAGTCCCACCACGGTCAGCAGCGGCAGCAGGAAATACTGGCCGAATCCCAGGGCATCCAGCAGATGGCGGAGCCAGACATCGGCGCCGTTACGGGGTGAACCGCGGCCCAGCAACAAGACCCCGCCCTCGTAGGCCAGCACCAAAGGGAGCGTAAAAACCAGGCTCGTGAGCGGCGTGCGGGAGAGCTGCCAATACGACTCGCTCGAGGCATCGCCGACGTCCGGCACGTGTTCCAGCACATCGGCATCGGCGGCATCCCCGCGGGAAGAATCGGGCAGCGGATCTCCGAGCGGCAAGCCATCCAGCAAGAAGTCTGCGGGAAGCGGTTCGTCAAGCCCTCGCTGCAAATCGCGAGAGAACCTTCCGTGATCGTTCGAGGCACCGTTGTCGCGGGAAAAAAAATGTGACATGAGGCGAATCGTCGGGCTGTGGAAGATGCGGAGCGCCGATCATGACGGCGTTCCTTGCCGGATAAGCACACCATCCCGACTGCGTTTCGACAATGCTTGCACTGCTGGCAAAATTTTTTCGTCGATGCAGGAGCATGTTTCTCAAGTGGTTTTGTGCGGCTTGATTCGCGCGCACGACCCGCGGCGCGAACCGTCCTTGACATCTTCGAACCGCTCCACAAAATGACCCCATCAGGCGATCACGACTTGCAGACATGAAGGTCTCGAGGAAGCGGCCCTGAGATGTCTGGATGAACACCTGACGAAAACATTGTCTCGGAAATTTCGGGGGCGACGACTGGAGGGAGCGACAGTCGGCGACTTTGGTCGTGGCCTGGATGTCCCCCCGGTTTCGAGCGATGTTCGGTGCTGTGTCGGGCTGGTTTTCCAGCCATTCCTGGATGGGCTGAGCGACTCTGTTTTTCCAGGCGGGTGGGCGGCTGTAGAATCGGTTCGCTTTGCCACCATGCTTTACCTCCATGTTTTCCCGTTGGGGTAGAAGTCTCCTGGTCGAAAAACGCTATGGCACGATGCCTTGTCGGATGCGGATCCAACATCGGAAGACGGCGTGATTATCTCGACCGGGCGATGGAATTGCTGCGGTACATGCCGGGCGTGTCGCTTGTAAGCGTGAGCCGCTACCGCGATACCCGGCCGATCGGTGGACCGCCCGGCCAGGGCGTCTTTCTCAATGGCGCATGCCTGCTCGAGACCGATCTGGCACCGCACGACGTGCTCGGCATGCTCGCGGCGGTGGAGAACACGCTCGATCGCGAACGCGGCGAGCGCTGGGGCCCGCGAACGGTAGACCTCGACCTGTTGCTCTACGACGACGTCGTCCTCGACACCGCTTCGTTGACGATTCCCCATCCGCGGATGGTGACTCGCCGATTCGTTCTCGAACCGTGCGTGGAGATCGCCGCTGATCTCACGCACCCGTTGGCCGGCTGCACGCTCGCCGAACTGCTCGAAAGCATCTCGTCGCCACACCCGCACGTGGCAGTGATCGGAGTCCCAGGGTCGGGCGCAGCGGAGATTGCCGAAGCGGTTGCCCACGCTACGCTCGCACGCTTGGTGTTGGCACCGCCTGAATACGGCGTTGTCTTCGGTGGTGCGGCGGGCCGCGACGCGGTGCCGGGCGATCGGGCGTGGCGCGATGCGGTCGAGGCCTGTGCGCAGCCGCTGCTTGCGAAGCGATGGCTAGCGGATCCGCACGGCACCGTGGCCGACTATTGGCTCGACACCGTGCGGCTGGCGGCGGCCGACTCCCTGACGGCCGAATTGCTCGGGCCCTTCGAGTCGTTCTGCGCACGCACTGCGGAGGCAACCGTGTCGCCACAGGTCGCCATCCTGCTCGTGGCCTCGCCAGACGCGCTCGAGGAGAGGCTCGCCCTGGCGGCGCGGCAGTCCTCCTTCCCGTCCGGCCGTCCGGTCGAGTCGGCTGGCGCTCTGGCATTGGTACGGCAGTCCGGGATCGCGGAGTGCTCGGGGGCAGACACGTCCGTAGCCAGGCTCCTGCGGCTGCAGGACAGGATGATCAAAGCGATCCGCTGCCCCGAGCCGATCGATGCCGTACGGCCGCGTGCCGTGGTCACGATCGCTGCGGATGATCTTGGGCAGGCGGCACAGGAAGCAGTGGCAGCCGTCGAGGCGATGGCGTGATGCAGCAGATCGTGCACGATCCCGCTCGCATGCGTGCGCTCGTCGCGGAGGCGAGGGCCTCGGGACGGCGCGTCGGGTTCGTGCCCACGATGGGCGCGCTGCATGCCGGCCATGCGAGCCTCGTGACCAGCGCGGCGGCTGGCTGCGACGACGTTGCCGTCTCGATCTTCGTCAATCCAACACAGTTTGGTCCGCAGGAGGATTTCGCCCGGTATCCGCGGACGCTCGCCGCCGACGCAGCCCTGCTGGAGCCCCATCGCGTCCGATGGATCTACGTGCCGGAGGTATCAGCCGTCTACCCTCCTGGAGATGCCACGCGGATCGTCGTGGACGGGCCAGCGGTGCGGTTCGAGGGTGAGCGGCGGCCCGGCCATTTCGTCGGCGTGGCGACGGTGGTCTGCAAGCTCTTCCTGACCGTGCCGGCCGACCGTGCCTACTTCGGTGCCAAGGACTGGCAGCAGATGCTGGTCATCAAGCAGATGGTCCGCGACCTGGGCCTGCCGATCGAGATCGTCGTCTGTCCCACGGTACGCGAGGCGGACGGCCTCGCGATGAGTTCGCGAAACAGGTATCTCTCCGCCGCCGACCGCCCCCGCGCCGTCGCACTCGCGGAGGGTCTCGCCCTGGCCGAGCAACTCTGGGCTGCCGGCGTCCCCGCCGCCGCGATCGAGCAGGCGATGCGGGATGCGATGGAGACCCGTGGCGTGCTCGTCGACTATGCGGCACTCGCCGATCCCGACTCGCTTGAACCACTCGCCGACGGCGCGACGCAGGCGCTGGCGCTGGTGGCGGGTCGGCTGGGAACGACACGGCTCATCGACAACCGTCTGCTGAGCGGCCGCGGCACTTCGGACCGAGGCTTGACCCGCTGATGCTGTCGACGCTGTTTCACATTCCGATGCGGATCACCCTGGGCGGAGCCTCGCTGCCGCTGGCGGGGTTTGGACTTTTGCTTGCCGCGTGGGGGCTGGTGGCGGCGGTCATGCTCGCTCGAACCGCCGCCTCGCATGGCTGGAAGGCGGCCCTCGAAACCTTGGGAGTGCCGTTGGCGATCACTGCGGGGGCAATCCTCTGGCTCCTGCCGGCGCTCGACGACGGCCAGGGCGTGCCGGTCCGGGGCTATGGAGCGATGCTCCTTCTGGCCGCAGCCGCAGGAACATGGCTCTCGATCGTTCGGGGGCACCGCATGGGATTCGACGCCGACACGATCCTGGCGCTGGGCATGGATATTTTCCTCTGGGGCATTGTCGGTGCCCGGCTCTTTTACGTGATCGAATACCACGATCAGTTCTTCGCCGCCGGGCGGAGCTGGTTGAGTTCGCTCATGTCCGTACTCAATGTCGCTGCCGGAGGACTGGTGGTCTTCGGGGCGTTGCCCACGGCCGCGGTTGCGGCCTGGCGTTTTGCCCACCGCCGCGGGCTGTCGTTGCCGCGGCTGGCCGACTGCATCGCCCCGGGGCTGCTTGTCGGGCTGGCCCTTGGCCGAATCGGCTGTTTTCTCAACGGATGCTGTTACGGGGGGCCGTGCGATCTGCCGTGGGCGGTGCAGTTTCCGCCGGAAAGCCCTCCGTGGCTCGACCAGGCCGCACGGGGTCTGCTTCCAGTCGCGGCGGCCGACGGCAGCAGGCCCTGGAGCCTGCCGATACACCCGGCTCAGCTCTACGCCGCGATCGACGCCGCG
>JBIIMX010000325.1:0-4268 GCA_044337765.1 Pirellulales bacterium
GCCCCCTTCCCCACGTGGCGGCGAGTTTCCAACTTGCCGTGTGTCTCGACATTCATCCTCGCTTCGATGGCCGGGTGACCGCTCATCCCGAGAGCACGTGAAGACCAAGCGTTGCGGGATGTGCGGGTGGGTGGGGCCGTGCCGATGACGCTCGTTGGACGGGGGCCGTCGTGTCGATCCTCCCAGTAGCGGGGGATGTTTCCGAGGGAATGGATTCGCCCGGCCCGCCGTACGCACGCAGGCCAGCCTCCCATGACGGTGCGAGGTCCAACCATCTCGGCAGTCGCGCCGGCAGGCTTCCAGGCAGGTTGGACGCGACGGCTGTCGCCGGCCGCCAGCCGTTCCCGGCTCCTCGGCCGTCTCGTCTTTGTCGTGTGCTCGCTCCACTTCGCGGTCGCGCAGGCGCAGGGGCCGCGGGCCTGGGCTGGCTCGGATGCCGAGACAACCGCTGGTCGCGCAGCCGTTCGCGTGGCAGCAGCCCCGGCCTCCGACGCAGAACCGTCGCCTGCCGCGGCACCCGCCGAAGGCGAGACGCTCATACCCACAGGCAACCTGTTGGCGACGATCCGCGACGGTGGCATTCTGATGGTGCCGCTCTTGGGCTGCTCGTTTGCGCTGGCCGTGTTTGGCATCGAACGACTGGTGAGCCTGCGGACCGGGCGGGTGGTGCCGCGGCTGTTCACAACCCGTTTTATCGAGCAGTTGCAGGCCCGCCAGATCAGCCGAGGCGAGGCGCTCGATGCCTGCGAGGAAAACGGCAGCCCGGCCGCAAAGGTGTTCGCGGCTGCCGTCCGCCGCTGGGGCCGTCCGGCCGTGGAGATCGAGCAGGCGTCGATAGACGCCTGTGAGCGCGAGCTCAACCATCTCCGCCGCTACCGCCGCGTGTTCAACGGCGTGGCCACGGTGGGGCCCTTGCTCGGTCTTCTGGGCACGGTGTTTGGACTGATCCGGTCGTTCAACGACGTCGCCGGCGCCGGTGCGATGGGGCGGCCCGACCTGCTGGCCCGCGGTTTTGGCGAGGCCCTGATCACGACGGCGATGGGGCTGCTCGTGGCCATCCCGGCCATGGTGCTCCACTGGTTTTTCACGAGCCGCGTCGACCGGCTGGCGATGCGGCTCGACGAGACCTGCCAGCAGGTGATCGACGAGATTTCGCAGGAGGCGCTGGGCGAAGGAAAACGCCGCGCCGCGGGGTGACCTATGCCGCTGGTACGACTCAGTGACGACGAGGAACCGGCACCGAATCTGGCACCGATGATCGACGTCGTTCTCGTGCTGACCATCTTCTTCATGTGTGCCACGAAGTTCTCGGGCGACGAGCGGAAGTTCGATCTCAATCTGCCCCAGGCGGGCGCGGCCGCACCGGTGAACGGGGGCCGTCCGGAAATCCTGGAAGTGGAGGCGTCGGGCGAGTTGCGACTGGGAGGGGATGCTGTCGCCATGGGCGATCTCGCGGCGAAGCTGACGGGCCTTCGGTCCGACAGGCCCGATCTCGCGGTGATGATTCGTGGCGAGAATGCCGTGCCGCACGGACGCATGGCGGAGGTCTACGAGGCCTGTCGGACGGCGGGCGTGACCCATGTGGCGATCTCTGTGCGGCCGAAGGTGGCCGCAGGTGGCACCGTCAGAAGGTGATGGCGGCAGTCCATGCACACCAACGGAGTCGTCTGGGCGGTGCTCGCTGCCGCGGCCGCTGTGGCGGTGGCGGTGATCGTGCGGACGAAGTGGCTCCAGTCGCATACGCTGCCGAAATGCGTGCTCTTGTCGGTCGTGTTGCACGCGGTGGTGGCGGTGGTGTGCACCTGCCTCGGTGGGCTGCCGCCAGCCTCGTTGGGGCAGGGCGAGAACGGCCCGATGACGATGCTGGTCGTGATGGCCGAAGAGCCGGCGCAGGATCGGGTGTCGGACGCTGCAGAACCGTCGATCGCGGCTGAACCCAGCGCGGATGCGTTGGACACGGCCTTGCTGCCGTCTGCCGTCGGCTCTGCGGCGATGCATGAATCGGTCGATCCGCCGGCAGATCATGTGCCCCTGCTCGAGGTGGCCGGCGTTGAAGAGGTCGGGCCAGACTCCGAGCCCACGGCCGAACTCGATGGTGCGCCGATCACCGTGCCCGCGGCGGCCCGCGAGGAACTGGAGCAATCGAGCGTGGCTGCTGCGGCGGTATCGACGGTTTCCACGGCGTCTCCCTCCCCTGCCCCGCAGATGGCTGATGAGGGCGTGGCTCCCCGGGCCGTCCCTCCCATGTATGCCGATCGCGTTGCGAGCCGACGCCCGGCGGCTGCGGTGGCCAGGGGCGGATCGCAGGAAACGGAGCGGGCGGTGCAGGCGTCGCTCGCCTGGCTGGCCGCTGCGCAGTCGAGCGACGGTCGTTGGGCCGCCGCCCGCCACGGCGGCGGCGTGGAGCGATCCGTGCAGGGGCATCATCGCCACGGAGTCGGGGCGAAGAGCGACCACGGCGTGACGGGCTTGGCGCTCTTGGCCTTTTTGGGAGCGGGCAACACGCATCAAGATGGCGGCTACTCTGAAACTGTGGCCCGCGGGCTCAGGTTTCTCATCGAGCGGCAGCGGGCCGATGGCTCGCTGGCGGGGGACGCCGAGTTCTTTGCCGCTCTCTATTGCCACGGCATGGCCGCGATTGCCCTGGCGGAATGCGTTGCGATGACCGGTGACGCGTCGCTGCGTGCACCGCTCGAGAAGGCGGTGGGCTACACGCTCTCCCTGCAAAGTCCTGCCACCGGTGGCTGGCGGTATGCCGCGGGCGACAAGGGGGACACGAGCCAGTTGGGCTGGCAGGTGATGCTGCTGGCCAGCGCCCGACAGGCCGGACTGACGGGAATCGAGCCTGCAGAGGCGCGGGCGAGGACATTTCTCCAGAGTGTCTCATCCGGGAGAGCCGGTGGTCTGGCGGCCTACCGCTCGGGCGAGCGGCCGAGCATGGCGATGACGGCGGAGGCCCTGGTGTGCCGCCTGTTTCTCGGCATGCCGGCGGACCATCCATGCGTGGCCGAGGCGGTCGATCTGTTGGCCAAAACGCCGCCTGTCGCGAGCAGCCCGAACGCCTACGCCTGGTATTACGCCACGCTGGCTTCGTTTCACGTCGGCGGGCCGCAGTGGGAGGCTTGGAACAGTCGATTGCAGGCTGCGTTGCTGCCGCTCCAGCGACGCGAGTCGAGCCCGCTCGACGGGAGCTGGGATCCCGATCCGGTGTGGGGCGGTCATGGGGGCCGCGTCTATGCGACGGCCATGGCGGCGATGACACTCGAGGTCTATTACCGTCATTTGCCCATGCACAGGCAGATGCCGCTGGCCGCCGTGCCCGGCTCGTCGCCGCGTTGAATCCTGCTTGTTTTCGCGGCACGAACGGCATCTTCCCGCTGACAGGAGTTTGACCCACAGACCTGCGGGGTTAGACTTGAATTGTTAGACCCCTTCTTCCAGCATGGAGAGCCATCACGTGACCCCGCTGCTTGCATTCATGGGCCTCGGTACGGTCGAGTTGATGATCGTCGCTGGCGTGATCCTGCTGCTCTTTGGTTCGCGGCTGCCGAAAGTGATGCGGTCGTTGGGCGAAGGGATCGTGGAATTCAAGCGGGGCGTGCAGGGGATTGAAGACGATCCGCATGCCGGGCAGGGTGAGCGGTCGCATGATTCAGGACGGGTTGAGAGCCACCGCTAGAGTCTCTGCGCTGTTCTGCGGCGCGACTCCCTCGCCGCTCATCTTTTCTCGAGCCGGAAGGTATCACTGATGTTTGGGCTTGGTCCTCTCGAGATCGTCGCGATCGGAGCCTTGGCTGTGATGCTCTATGGGAAGAAACTGCCCGACGTGGGGCGGACTGTGGGGCAGAGCATCGCCGAACTTCGGAAGCAGTGGACTGCGATCTCCCGCGATTTGGACGTCTCGGCGCACCTCGAGGGGCGGGACGTGCGGCCTGCCCGGCCTGCCAGGCGGTTTGAGGATGACGTGGTCGGGGCTGGGAGTGTTTCGGCGCCCCGATTCGACCCACCCGCCGATCCGTCCGCGTGAGGGTGCCATGAGCGTTTCGCAGACGTTCATCCGGGGCGCACGGCTCTCGCTGTGCGTGATGCTTGCCGTGCACGCTGCCGTGGTTTGGGCGGTGGATGTGGATGAGGCGATCAAGGCTGATCGCGCACTCCTTGCCGGAGAATGGCGAGTCGTCAGCATCGAGGCCAATGGCAACACCAATTCCGACGCCGGGATGGCACGGGTCACCATCGTCAACGGACTTGATGGCACCTGGAGTCTG
>JBIIMX010000328.1:0-4267 GCA_044337765.1 Pirellulales bacterium
TCCCGCGAATCCGCGATTCAAGGGCCTTGAATCGGTCCGTGCCGGCCAACGCCGTGACGCACGCCGCGTTGCGATCGCGGACCCATGCCAGTTGCTTCTCGCCCGTCACTTCCTCCAGCCAGAGATGGGGATCGACCGGCTCGTTTGCGAAGGCGGATGCAGGCATGGCCACGACGATGCTCCAAAGAAGAACGACGATCTGCAGAGGTGGCAAAAGATACGGCCGGTGAACGATGCAGCCGAACAATCGCCCGAGGAGGCGAAAGGATCGGTGTGAGGATCGCGAGCATTTGGCCGCCGCGGCCACCGCGAGCGAACTCATACCGTCCCCGAGCCGGTACAAGGTTCCAGGAGCCATGAGCATCACGTCCGTACCTGCCCGCTGCCAACCACGACATACTTATAGGTGGTGAGTTCACGGGTGCCGCATGGTCCCCGGGCATGGAGTTTGTCGGTGGAGATGCCGATCTCGGCGCCCAGCCCCATTTCGCCACCGTCGTTGAAACGAGTGCTGGCATTGACCATCACCACCGCCGTGTCGACCCGGGAGACAAACCGGTCGACCGCGGTCTGGTCGGCCGACACGATCGCATCGGTGTGTCGCGAACCGTAGCGGTTGATGTGATCGATCGCTGCATCGACCGAATCGACGACTGCCACCGAAATCTTCGGGCCGAGGTATTCCGTCGCAAAATCCGTTTCCGTGGCCTCGCCCGCCGTGGGCACGAAACCACGCGTCGCTGCATCGCCCACGATTTCGACATTGTGTCGGCCGAGCGAGGCGGCGATGTCGGGCAGGAACCGGTCCGCCACATCGCGGTGCACGAGCAGCGACTCCGCCGCATTGCAAACGCCCATCCGCTGGCACTTTGCATTGACCGTGATCGCCTTCGCCATAGCGAGGTCGGCCGCCCGATCCACGTAGACATGGCAGTTGCCTGAAAAGTGCTTGAGCACCGGCATGCGTGCCTCGGAGCAGACACGCCGAATCAGTGTCTCACCACCGCGGGGAATGACGATGTCGATCAGGTCGTCCATGGCGAGGAATGCCCCGACCGCCTCGCGGTCGGCGGTATCGACGAGTTGCACGCAGTCCGGCGGGAGGCCGGCGGCCGCGATCGCCCGCCGCATGCTCTCCACGATCCGGGCACTGGAATGGGCCGCCTCTTTGCCGCCCCTCAGGATAATGGCATTGCCGGCCGCGAGGGCCACGGCCGCCGCATCGGCCGTGACGTTGGGCCGCGACTCGTAGATGAAAAACACCACCCCGAGCGGCACCCGGACCTTGCGGACGATCAGGCCGCTGGGCTGCGTCGATTCCTCGATCACTTCGCCCACGGGATCGGGCAGCAAGGCGACCGCCTCGACGCCGGCGGCGATACCCTCCACTCGCTTGGCATCGAGCGTCAGCCGATCGACGGCAGCAGCCGTGAGGCCGAAGCCGGGAGCGGCAGCAAGGTCGAGCTTGTTGGCCGCGAGTATTTCCGCAACGTCGGCCCGGATGGCAGCGGCGGCGGACCTCAGGCAGGCGGCCTTCCTGTCGCCTGGCACTCCGGCGAGGTCGATGGCAGCCCGCCGGCAACGCTCGGCAATCGAGCGGCAGTGCGAGTACAGGACGGTGTCGGACGTGGCTTTCGCAGGAGCGGAGATCGTGGCCATGGCGATTGTTCCGGACGACGTGTGGAGAGAAACGATTTCAATTATCTTACGGTACGGCCGCCTTCGCCACACACAGGCTTCACTCGCAGGAATCACACCGATGCCCAACACGAGTCTTTCTCGTCGCTCGTTCCTCGCCGCAACGGCCGGCGGGGCCGCCGCCCTTTCGCACCTGTCGCCGCGGGCATGCCCGGCTGCGGCAGCCTCGGCCAACACCCTGAACCTCGGGCTGCAGATCTATTCGCTCCGCACCTACAAGGTGGACGAGGCGCTCAAGCATGCCCACGACATGGGCTTCCGGTTCATAGAGTTCTATCCCGGCATGTATCCGCTCGATTCCGACGCCGCCGCCATCGCGACCATGAACCGGAAGCTCGCCGCGCTCGGCCTCACGACTTCGGCCCTCGGCGTCGTCCGATTCACGAAGGACGCGGCGGCCAACCGCAAACTTTTCGAATTCGCCAAGGCTGCCGGCATCCGCACGTTTGGCGCCGATCCCGATCCCGATTCGTTCGCGAGCCTGGATGAACTCGTCAGGGAGTTCGACGTCCGGATCGCCATCCACAACCACGGTCCGACGCATCGCTACAACAAGGCGATCGACGTCCTGCATGCCGTGGAAAAATATGACCCGCGCATCGGAGCCTGCGCCGATCTGGGCCACTATCTGCGGTCGGGTGAACGGCCCGTGGAAGTGATCCGGCTGCTCAAGGGCAGGCTCTACGGCATCCACCTCAAAGACTTCGCCGAGATGCAGGACAAGACCAAGGGCGTGATTCTCGGCAAGGGCCACATCGACGTGCCGGCCGTGATGGCGGCGCTTGTTGCGGCCGACTTTCCCGCTGACGGGGCCCTCTCGGTCGAGTACGAGGAGAACCCACAAAACCCACTGGCCGATATCAAGGCATGCGAAGAGGCCGCCCGCGCGGCGATCGCAGGCTTGTAGAAGGCCGATTTTGTAGGATGCCCCTTGTTTAGCAGTACAGTTCCAACGCGGAGCGGACGAGGCCCACGGCGTGGACGCGGACGATCTGGATGCCTGCTGCGGCGAGCCCGCACGCGGCCCCAGCCGTTCCGCCATCTCTTTCTTCCAGGCTGGCAGGGCGGCCCAGGGCCCGCTCGAGCGACTTGCCGATGAAACCCTTGCGGGAATGCCCGATGAGGATCGGCACACCCAGATCGAGAAACGCACCCGCCCGGGCCATAAGTTCCAGATTGTGTGCGTGCGTCTTGCCGAATCCGATGCCTGGGTCGAGACAGATGCGGTCGAGCGGTATGCCGGCGGCGAGGAGCGCATCGCGACGCCGCTCGAGGTAGAGGTGAATGTCTCGCACGACGTCGTCATACCGAGGATCGACCTGCATCGTCCGCGGGGTGCCCTGCATGTGCATGGCACAGATGCCGCAGCCCGACTCCACGGCGACGCGGACCATGCCTGGATCGCCCTCGAGTCCGGTGACGTCGTTGATGATCTCGGCCCCCAGCCCGACCGCCCGGGCCGCCACGGCCGCCTTCGATGTGTCGATCGATATCGGCACCCCCGCCCGCTCGGCAAGTTGCCGCACGACCTCGCCCACCCGACGGCTTTCCTCTTCGGGTGAGACGGGTTCCGAATAGGGCCGCGTGCTCTCGCCACCGACGTCGAGGATATCGGCGCCGGCGGCCACGAGGGACAGTCCGTGGGCCACGGCCGCCTCGACCCCGGCATACCGGCCGCCGTCAGAAAAACTGTCGGGCGTGGCGTTGACGATCCCCATGACGAGCGGCCGACGGATCGCGCCGTCACCGACGGGCAGCGCAAGCCGCATCGATCGCAGTTGCCAGTGGTTGGGTCGGCCGCACAAGGACATGACGACAATCTACCACCCGGAAATCAGGCGGAAACCCGGCAGGGCAAGTTGGGAAACTCGCCCCCACGGGGGACACACGGGTGGCTCGGCACGTTCGATCTGGCCGAAGCGTTCGACCCCGTGGCCACACGTTTCCAACTTGTGTAATCCGGGCCGGGGACACGGCAAGTTGGAAAACTCGCCGCCACGGGGGACACGGCAAGTTGGAAAACTCGCCGCCACGGGGGACACGGCAAGTTGGAAAACTCGCCGCCACGGGGGACACGGCAAGTTGGGAAACTCGCCGCCACGGGGGAGAAAAGGGCACGTTGGGACCTCCCCACGAACGACAAGGGTGCGAGCGACCGCCTGCTACCACGGCTCTTCCATCAGGCCCACGATCTGCTGGGCCATCTTGATGATCATCTCCTGCTGCGTACTGGCAACCGAACGGCCAAACTCCGGGACGAGCATCGCGGCCTGCCCGACGTCAACGCTTGCCGCCGGCAGCGGCACTCCACCCGAGGCCAACACCGCCCCGCCCCTGTCCGCCCAGGTGACAAGCACCTGGAAATTCATCTCCACCATCCGCGACTGGTCGGTGGGGCTCTCCACCACCATCCGCTTCGTGTCAGCCACGATTCGGGCGGTCAGCACGCTGTCGGCCGCAGGATCACCCACCACTTTGAAAGGTGTGCGCTTCTCGATCTCCTTGCAGACCGCCTCGGTGAGCCGCTCGCCGATGTCGATGTTGGGCGTCGTGCGAAAGCTGTCCGACT
>JBIIMX010000327.1:0-4267 GCA_044337765.1 Pirellulales bacterium
GACGCCGGTGTCGTTCGATCCGGTGATGTCGCGGATCGTCCACTGTCCGCGGTCCATCCTCAGGCTGCCGGAGACGTTCGACAGCGGATAGGGAAAACCCGCGTAGGCCATGCTGCACTGGGCGAGGCGGATCCCCAATGAATTGGCATGGCCGCCCGGCAGCGTTGGCGCCCTGTCGTGCCGGAAAACAAAGTCGAACATGCCCGACGCCCGCAGCGTGCGGATGATGTCGGCGCTGCGGAGAGGCATCGCCGCCAGCAACGTGTCGTCGATCCGCATCGAGTCGCCACGCACCTCCAGCGTGCCGTAGGTGCCGGCCGGTTCGTTGGCGTCCGCCGCGGCGGCGACCGTACGAAAGCTTCCCTGAACGTGCACAGGGTGGCCGCCGGCCTGTCCGGTGAGGTGGATCGACAAGGTCTTGCCCTCCAACACGACCGTGCCGACGGTCCGATCGAGCCGGTAGGGAAAACGGTAGTGCGTCAGCGACACGTTGCGACACCGCAGGGAGACATTCGGCTCGATGGTGCCGTTGCGCCGGGCGACCTGCGCCCGCACGTCGACTTCACCTGCCGGAAGGAGCTTGCTCCACTGCGATGCGATCGAGGCTGGCAGCAGCCCTTCCCAGTGCCGGCCCACCACCAGCCGTTCGGCCTCCAGGAGCAGTTCGAAGTCCGCGGCGCTCGTCCAGCCGGCATACCGGCCGCTGCCACGCAGCAGGGTGGAGCCGGCGTGCGCCTCGAGCTGCTCGAACCGTGCCCCCGTGCGATCGACCTGGAACGCCGCCGTCACGTCGCTCATCGCAAACGGCAGCGATGCGTGTTCGAAGCGGCCCGATTCCAGGCGGCCTGCCACCGAGAAAACGGTCGCCTCGAGCGCCGCCACCGCCCCTGCCGCCTGCCAGTCCATGCTAACGCGTCCGCGCAGTCCGGAGATCCGGCTTCGCAGATCTTCCGCCATCTGGCCAGCCCCTTCGGGCAGCATGTCGACCACGCGGGGAGTGATCTCGAACTTCTGCACCGCGCCGCGAAGATCGAACTGCCCGGCACCGACATCGACACGGCCCGCGAAGCTTGCCCGCTCGAAGAGATCGCCTGCGGCAGTGCCTCGCACCGACGCCCATCCTGCGTTCGTCGCCCCGTCTTCAGGCTGAACGTCGAGCGTGATCTGCCGCACTGCCACCCGCGTTTGCCGCGGCACATCGTCGACGAACAGCGTCGCATCTTCGATCGTGACCGGTATCAGTGGGGCACCCCCCGCCCGTTGCCTGAGGAGCCCGGCCACGGTCCACCCGCCTTGAGCCTGGCGCACGGCATGCAGCACCGGCCGCCGCAGCCGCACTGCACTGATGCGGGTCGCTCCCGAGATCAGGTCGGTGAGATTCGTGCTGCACGCCAGACGGACCTCGTCGACCCAGAGCATCTGCCGGCATTCCTTCGCCAATTTTGGGTCGACGAGCGATACGCCGCGGACCACGATCCCCTCCCCTTCCACGAGGCTGGCCCCCTGCACCTGCACCGCGAGCGTGGGGAATTCCTGCGCGAGCCGCTGCTGAACACGCGATCGCACCTCCTCGCCGAGGCGGCTGGAGCCAATGGCGCCGGCAGCCACCACGCCGGCCACCGTGATCGGTAGCGCCCAGCGCACGAGCATCCAGAGCGTGTCGGCGAGCGGTTTCAAGGCGGCGGTGCCATGGGTCGACAGGGCGGAGGCGGTCTGTGCGTCCGCCCTTGAACGGGAGGGGCGGGGAAAGTACGTCGCGGTCCAGTCGAGGGTCAAGATGCCATGAACCTGCCTCTTCCCCGGAGAGAACGCCATTCCCCCAGCCTCTGGCGTCCTGCTATATTCTCGCCTCGGCCCGGAGACGTCGATCAACAGATCGATACCGGGCACAGATCAATAGCGGCCGCACGCATGTGGCCCGGTGGCTACAGCGCTTTGCCCAAGGGGAAAGCATTCATCAGGAACGGGGGGACCGCATGGCCCGCAAGAACGCGTCGAACGAGAAGAATGACTGGGTGGATCCTGTCGCCGGCGGACTCAATGCCCAGCGACTCCTCTGGGCGGGCTTCATGGCGATCCTCGCTGCGGGCGTGGGCTTCTCGATCCGTGCCGGCATCCTCGGGCAGTGGGCGGAACAGTACGGCTTCACGCAGACGGAGTTGGGGGCCATCACCGGCGGCGGCCTGACCGGCTTCGGCATCATCATCCTGCTGTCGAGTCTCATCGCCGACCGCATCGGTTTTGGACCGCTGATGTTCGCAGCCTTCGTCATGCACCTCGTTTCGGCGGCGCTCACGCTCGCCACCGGCGCCGCGTTCGCGGCCGGCGGCAAGCCGCTTGCCTTCCAGTGCCTCTTCTGGGGCATGTTCCTCTTCGCGATCGGGAATGGCATCGCCGAAGCGGTCGTGAACCCGCTCGTCGCCACCCTCTTTCCGAAGAAAAAAGCACACTACCTCAACATTCTGCACGCCGGCTGGCCAGGCGGACTGATTCTCGGCGGCTTGGCGAGCTACTTCATGGCTGGCGGCGCGAGCGCGAAGCCGGTGCCGTGGCAGTTCCAGATCTCGCTGTTCCTCGTGCCGGTCGTGCTCTACGGGCTCATGATGCTCGGCCAGCGGTTTCCCAAGAGCGAGGCGAGCAGTTCCGGCGTGAGCTTCAAGGACATGCTCGGCGAACTCGGCCTCGTCGGAGCCGCGGTCATCTGCGGCCTGCTCGCGCTCTTCTTCAAGAGCGACCTCGGCCTGCCGCCGCTGGTGGCAGGCGGCATCGCGGCCGGGTTGCTCGCCGCGTTCGGCGCGGCGACCGGCTTCCGCTTCGGCCACCTGCTGCTCGCCGCACTGCTCATCATCCAGGCGCTCGTCGGCTACGTGGAACTCGGCACCGACTCCTGGATCTCCAAGATCACGGGCACGATCATGAACAGTCCGGCCAACGGTCTGCTGTTGTTTGTGTACACATCCGGGTTGATGTTCATCCTGCGGTTCTTTGCGGGGCCGATCGTCGAGCGGATCTCGCCGCTGGGTCTCCTGGCGGTCTCCGCCCTGTTCGGTGCGGCAGGCCTGACGATGCTGGGGAACGCCGAGGGCGCGGTGATGTGCGTGATCGCCGCCACCGTGTACGGCATCGGCAAGACGTTTCTCTGGCCCACCATGCTGGCAGTGGTGAGCGAGCAGTTCCCCAAGGGTGGCGCCATCACGATCGGCGCCGCGGGTGGCGTGGGCATGCTGGCGGCCGGCCTGCTGGGCGGCCCCGGCATCGGCTTCCTGCAGGATCAGAATGCGTCCGCCAAGCTGCGCGAGTCGAACGCCGCCGTCTACGACCGGTATAGGGCGCCGAAAGAAAATGAATTTCTCTGGATGAAGACAGTCGGCCTCGATGGCTCGAAGGTGGGCGTGCTGGAGGACGGCGGCAAGGAGGCTCAGCGGGCGCTGGAGCTCATGCAAAATGAGAATGCCAAGCCGGAGGCGATCGCGGCGCAGAAGACGCTCGTCGATTGGTGGACCTCGTCCGCCGGTCCGGAGGCGGCGGCCGACAAGCCACTCGTTGAGGCCGCGGGCCTGTTTGGCGGCCGTCAGGCGCTCAAGCTGACGGCCTTCGTGCCCGCCACGATGTTCGTCTGCTACGCGTTGCTGCTGGCATGGTTCGCGACACGGGGCGGCTACAAGGCCCGGGGCATGCACCACGAATAGGATCTCTCCTTGCCCCTCGGGCGACGTCTCAAAATGGCACGTCGTCGTCGCCGGCCTCCGCAAAGGCGTCGTTCGGGTCGGTTGCGTCGCCTGGGCCGCCAGGAGCCCGTCCGCTCCCGGACAGTGCCTTGAATGAGAGGCCCTCGGCGCTCAGGAAAAATTTGACCTCGCTGGCCTCGTCCCGCTGCCAACGGCGGCCGCTGAGGCGGTATGTCACCTCGACTTCGTCTCCCACGGCCAGGTCATCCACCGCGTCGCAGCCATCCTTCACGAACTCGACGGGAATAAAATTGGTGAACGTTCCCTTCGACTGCTCGAGCACCACGAGCCGCTTGCGAAAGCCTTTTTGGCCGAAGCTCTTCGTCTCCTCGATCAGGTGGACAACGCCACGGACGGTAGGATCTTTCATAGCGTGTTGTGCGATTGAGTGTTGAGTGACTGGGTGTTGCGGGCTGGGTGTGCCGAGGGGTTCCAGCACCGCCATCGGGCGGGCTCTCGGGGCGACAGGGTATCACACTCCGCCGAAGAACGCCCAGCACGAGGGCTCTGGGCTTGCACCACCCGGCCGAATGAGAGCC
>JBIIMX010000034.1:0-15770 GCA_044337765.1 Pirellulales bacterium
GCTGGGGAGAACGACTCCACCTCGCCGATTCCCTGCCGGCCGTCGTCGGCGGTCACGACGATCAGGCAGTCGTCGTAGGAGCCGTCGAAGAGCCCGATGTTGGGGTCTTCGATCCGCAGGTGGATGGCGTCGATGGAGGCGATCTTCATGGTGACTCCGCAATCCACCGGTATGCCCGACGGCGGGCCGCCAGGGAATGGCAAAATCTGAGGCCGGCATGGCAATTCCTGCTGCGGGCCGTGCGGTGGGTCAGGCCCGGATTTTCTGAGCCATCACCATCCGGCCATTTGCCCCGCGTGCGCGCTGAACACCGCGCCGCCGCTGCGGGCCGTCAGGCGAGGATGCCCTTCACCAGGTGGCCGTGCACGTCGGTGAGCCGGTAATCCCGGCCCTGGAAGCGATACGTGAGCTTCGTGTGGTCGAAACCGAGGAGGTGGAGCAACGTGGCGTTGAGATCGTGGACGTGCACCGGGTCGGCGACAGGCTGAAATCCGAAATCATCCGTCTGCCCGTGGACATGCCCACCCTTGATGCCGCCGCCGGCCAGCCACATCGTGAACGCGCGGTTGTGGTGGTCGCGGCCGTCGTTGCCGCCTTGCACCATCGGCGTGCGGCCGAATTCGCCGCCCCAGATCACGATCGTGTCGTCGAGCAGGCCTCGCTCCTTCAGATCGGCGACGAGCGCCGCGCTTGCCTGATCGGTGTCGAGGGCATTCTTCTTGATGTTCTTCGTGAGGTCGCCGTGCTGGTCCCAGGCCTCGTGAAAGAGCTGCACAAACCGCACGCCCCGTTCCAGGAGCCGTCGGGCCAAGAGACAGTTCCGGGCGTAGCCGGCCTTCGTCGGATCGGTGATCCCGTAGCGGGCCAGCACCTCCTTCGGCTCGCTCGCCAGGTCGAGCAGTTCCGGAGCGCTCGCCTGAAGACGGTAGGCCATCTCGTAGGACTGGATCCGCGCCGCGATCTCCGGGTCGCCCACCGCCTTGAGCGAGAGATCGTTGAGACGGTTGAGTGTGTCGAGCGAGGCCCGCTGCGTCTCACGATCGATCCCCTTCGGATTCGAGAGGTAGAGCAACGGGTCGCCACCGCTGCGTAGCGGTATGCCGCCGTAGAGCGTGGGGAGAAAGCCGGCGCCGTAGTTGCTCGCGCCGCCGCTGGTGCCCTTGGCGCTGGTGAGCACGACGTAGCCCGGCAGGTCGGAGGCCTCGCTGCCGAGGCCATAGAGCGTCCACGACCCGAAGCTCGGCCGGCCGAATTGCTGCGAACCGGTGTTCATCAGGATCTGCGCGGGAGCATGGTTCACCGCGTCGGTCTGCATCGACCGGACCAGGCAGATGTCGTCGGCGATCGCTCCCGTGTAGGGCAGCAGTTCGCTCATCTCGATGCCGCTCGAGCCGTAGCGCTCGAATTTGTATTTCGGGCCGAGCAACGCCGACTTCGGATTGATGAAGGCGGCACGATAGCCCCTCAGCAGATCGGCCGGCGGCAGCTTGCCGTCATTCTTCGCAAGCTCGGGCTTCGGATCGTAGAGTTCGAGGTGGCTCGGGGCGCCGGCCTGAAACATATAGACCACCCGCTTTGCCTTCGGAGCGATGTGCGGGACTTTTGGCGCGAGCGGACCGGCGGACGACGAGGTGGCGGCCCGACCTTCCGCGGCAAGCATGGAACTGGCGGCGATGCCCGCGATCCCCACGCCACAGTCGCCGAAGAACCACCGGCGGGAAAGCAGCCGGGCCCGGGCCTCGTGGAACGCGGCTGGCGTGTTCATGTTCATGTTCATGGTCATGGGGAGCCTCAATGCTTCGGGAGACAGATCGCTTTCGACTATCGTGTAGCAGCGGCTACGGGGAGGCAACGGTCTGCTTCCGCCGCTCAAGCTATCTTTGATGCCTTTAGTTCTTGGTGATCGTTTCGTCGAGGTTCAACAGCACCCTCGCCGCCAGCGTCCAGGCCGCGGCATCCTGCGGCGTCGCGGTCGCGGGCAGGCTGGGGAGCGTCTCGCCGTTGCCCGTCGTGACTTCCCTGGCACTCGTCCAGCCGTCGGCCACCTTCTGCCGCTGGCTCGAGACAAACGCGAGCAACGCCTTCAGTTCATCGTCGGTCGGCGGCCGCGAAGTGCAGAGAAAGAAGGCATAGTGGCCGCGGCTGGCGTCGTCGCTCCCCCCCTCGCGAAGCGTCCGCAGGGCGAGGGCCCGCGCGGCCTCCACGAAGACCGGCTCATTGAGGCCGGCCAGTGCCGCCAGCGGCGTGTTCGACCGCAGCCGACGGGCACAGGAGAGATCGCCATTGGGCGCATCGAAGCTCGTCATCACCGGGTCGGGCATCGACCGTTTGCGGAACAGGTAGACCGCCCGACGATACCGCTCCGGCCCCTCGGCCGGCTTCCAGAAGTCGGGGTAGACGTAGTTGTAATCGAGCACATTTTGCGGCACCGGCGGGATCACGCCCGGCCCGCCCACCTTCTGCGTCAGCAGCCCGGAGACGGCCAGCACGATGTCGCGGACGACCTCGGCATCGACCCGAAACCGCGGGCCACGGGCCAGAAGCCGGTTGCCCGGATCACGGGCCAGCATCTCCGGCGTCGCCCGCGACGACTGCCGGTAGGTCTTGCTCATCACGACCTGCTTGAGGAGCCGCTTCTGGCTCCAGCCATGCTCGACGAAATCGACGGCCAGCCAGTCGAGCAGGTCGCGGTATTCCGGCACCGGCGACCGCGTGCCGAAGTCGTCGGAGGTCTCCACGAGCCCCGTGCCGAAGAGCGTCTGCCAGACCCGGTTGACGGCCACCCGAGCCGTGAGCGCCGACCGCGGGTCGACGAGCCACCTGGCAAACCCGAGCCGGTTCCGCGGCGCGTCGGCCGGAAAGGAATGGAGCGCCGCCGGCACATGCGGGCCGATCTCGCGGAGCGGTTGGTTCCAGACTCCGCGGTCGAGAAGGTGCGTCGTACGGTGCTGGGCATGCGGCCGTTCGGCCATGTGCAGCACCGTGGTCGGTGCCTGCGGCATTTTCGTCCAGAGGGCGGCGATCTCGTCGTTGACCGGCTGCAGGTCGGCCACGCTCTTCCGCCAGGCCGCAAAGATGGCCGCCTCGTCGGCAGGCGTTCGCCGCTCCTTCGGCGTGCGGATCGCCAGGATCGCGGCATGGTCGATCGCCGGGGCGGCCGGCGCGGGGGCGGCAGAGAGACTGACACGGCAGCAGGCCAGCATCCGCATCGTGTTGCTGCCCGCCATCCGCACGACCACCTTGAGCTCCGTACCCTCCGGCAGGTCGAGCGGCTTCGCAAACTGGACGACGGCGACCGAAGGCTGATGACGGACGATCCGGCCGCGGTCTGTCTCCCACGAGGTGTCGTTGTCGCCGTCGATGAGATTGGCGACCGGCCCGTGCGTCACCTTCCGCTCCGGCTCCTTGCCGTCCTTGGAGGCCGGCTTCGTCTCGATCCGCTCGGCTCCCGAAAAATCGGCCGTGGCGTTGGCCAGCGGCAGCGGCTCCCACTTCTCTTCGCCGGGCTTCCTCACCGAGCACTTCAGCTCCTCGACGCCCCAGGCGCCCTCGCGTCCGGGGCCCTGCATGAAGAGGTCGCCATGCGTGAGGGCCTCGAACTGCAGGCCCGTCGCCCCCCGCAGATCGGGCTCTGACTCGAAGATCATCTCCTTGTCCCAGTGGCCGAGCATGAGGATCGTCTTGTCGGGCAGCTGCGTGGGATGGGTGAGCAGGCCGCTCGAGCTCATTTCGGTCATCTCGACCGGCTTCCAGGCCACGAGCCCCGCCGCCACCCCCTGCTCCCAGGCTGCCAGCTCCTGCTGCCACGCGGGCCGCTGCGTGCGAGCCTTCTCGTCGGCCGACGCGAGCTCGCGTCGCACGCCGTCGATCACGGCCCGCTGTTCGGGCGTGTAGACATACGAACGCGACTCGTACGTGTTGTTCAGGAACGCGAACAGGCCGTAATACTCATCGTGCGTGAGCGGGTCGAATTTATGCGTATGGCACTGGGCGCACTGGGTCGTCAGGCCGAGCACAGCTTTGCCGAGGCAGTCGATGCGGTCGAACATCTCGACCATCCGGAATTCCTCCGCGATGATCGCCCCCTCCTCGTTGATCGCGCTGTTTCTCAGGAAGCCCGTGGCGACGACCTGCTCCTGCGTCGCATTCGGCAACAGGTCGCCGGCGATCTGCTCCACGACGAACTGGTCGTAGGGCATGTCGCGATTGATCGCGTCGATCACCCAGTCCCGCCAGACCCACATCTCGCGGCGAAAATCCTTTTCGTAGCCGTTGGTGTCGGCATACCTGGCCAGGTCGAGCCAGTGCCGCGCCCACTTCTCGCCGTAGCGGTCGCTCGCGAGCAGGGCATCGACCGTCTTCTCGTAGCCGTCGGCCTCGAAGGCCGCGAGCTGCTCCGGCGAAGGCGGCAGGCCGACGAGATCGAGGTAGAGCCGACGGCAGAGCGTGGCGGCGTCGGCCTCGGGTGCGGCCGTCAGTCCCTTCGCGGCAAGGTGCGACTCGACGATCGCGTCGATCGGGAGCCCTCCGCCTCCGGCTGCGGGAACGGCCGGTCGCTGCGGCGGCACAAATGCCCAATGCGGGTCGTAGCGGGCCCCGGAGGCAATCCATTCTTTCAGCGTCGCGATCTGCGCTGCTGCGAGCGGCTTCTTCTCGTGGGGGGGCGGCATGATCGTGTCGGGGTCGTCGGACAGTATCCGGCTCACCAATTCGCTCCCGTCCGGCTTGCCCGGCACGATCGCCGGCTGGCCCGACTCGCCCCCCTCGAGAGCGTTTTGGCGGACGTCGAGCCGAAGGTCACCCTTGCGGCTCTGCTCGTCGACGCCGTGGCAGTGGCCGCAGTGCTCGGCCAGGATCGGCTGCACGTCCCGCTGGTAGTCGGGACCGCTGTGAGCCGGCGATTGCGTCGCTTCGGCAGCCCGCGCGGACCGATCCGCCGGCAGCGGCATCAGGCCCGCCCATACCGTCGCGAACGCAACGCCGGCCACGACCATCAGGCCCGCCCGGCGGTTCCACGCCCACGCTCGTAGCCGGCAGTCTCTTGTCATCATGGCAGCTCCTCTTGCAGGAAGGACCGGACGGCACCCTGTCGCCCTCGCTCCGCAGGCTCGGGAAACGCCGGCACGCATCCAAGACAGTATAGTCCACGAAGTCGGCACAGACTGCCCGCGAAGCCCCGGATCAGGGCGCGTCCGGACTCCCAAGGGCCGTTTCGACTTCCCTGAGCCGCTTCCTGTCATCGGCGTCGAGACGGCGGGAATCAAGCCCCCGCTTTCGGGCTTCGAGGAGCACCGTCCGGGCATCATCGAATGCATCGTCTGCAACCAGTGCGCAGACGAGATGGAGACCCTTCTCAGGCGAGCGATCGAGCACGGCCTCACGCAGCACCTCCACCGCCTTGCTTGGGGCCCCACCTGCCAGAAACACAAGGCCTTGCGTGTCGAGCAGGCTCGGATGCGGCCCCTGCATCGCGATCGCCTCGTCGATGAGACGCTTGGCCTCCGCGGCCGTCTCCGGTCTGGCGAGTTGCATCGCCAGATTGTTGAGCACGACCGCACGCTGCGACGGCGGCAGATCACTGCGGGAGAGCTGCGCTCTATAGATGGCGATCGACTCCTCGCGGCGGCCCAGCACGGAAAGCAGTTCGGCCTGCAGCAACGCGGCCCCTTCCGCATCGCGGAATGCCGACGGGGCCGTGGCGAACCAGGCCTCGACCCGACTGGCCTGATCTGCCGCCGCGTCCGTACCCGACGCACGCAGCACCGACAGGGCCGCCGTCAGCAACGCCCCGGCACCGAGCCGCTGTCGGTTGGCCTGCAGGAGATCCATCGCCTCGGACGCCCGCCCGCGGCGGGCGAGGCATTCCGCCCGGGCAACGACGCCAGCCGCCGATTGCTCGGCAAGTTGTCGCAGCACGGGGTCGGCCTCGTCGTCGAGCCCAAGGTCCTTCATCAGCGACGCCACTCCCAGCAGTTGCTGCGGGCCTTTCGCCGACGCCGGCCCCAAGGCGGCCAGCCGCTCGATGGCGGCGATCGCTGCCGGCCGATCGCCCTTTGCGACTGCCAGCCTCGCCTCGAGCACGATGACTCCGGCCGCCGTCGGATCGAGGGCGGTCAGGGTCTCGAGCCTGGCTGCGGCCTGCTCGAGGTCGCCGTGCTGGATCAGCTTTTCGACAAGCGCCGCGACGGCGATGGGCGGTGGTTTCGGCAACGCGGCGAGCGACTCCAACTCGCGACGGCATTCATCCCAGCGTTCGGTCCGATCGAGCAATTGGGCCCACTGCACCCGCTCGACCGTGGTGAGCGGCCGCCGGTCGGCGAGCGCTGCGTGCAAAGCGATCGCCTGCCGCCATGCCTCGGGTTCGGGCCGGCCGGAAAGCAGGGCGATGCTGAGCCCCATATCGACGACCGCCGGCTTGCCATCACGATCCTGGGTGCGGGCGAGTTCCATCACGGCCTCTTCGACTTCACGGTAGTTCCCGTCCCGCGCCGCCAGTTCAGCCAGCGCGCGGCGGGCCCAGATTCGCGAGTCGTCGGAGGCGGCATCATCGCCCGTGCCGCTGATGATCTGTCGCAAGACGACACGGGCCTCCGGCTGACGGTTGGAGCTCGACAGAAGCCCGACCAGCGACCGCACGAGCCGCAGGTTCCCGGGGCTCAGCGCAACCGCCTTCTCGAGCCGGCCAATGGCTGCAGGCACATCTCCCCGCAGGAGTTCCAGATCGGCAAAGAGCCGCTGGATCAGCGGCCAGCCCGGCCGTTCGTTCTCCGCCTCGACGAGCATGTTCCTGGCCGCATCGAGCCGTTTCAGATCTTCCGCATCGATTTTTTTCGGCGGCTGCGAGCGGCCATCCCCGGCCTCGCCGGACTGCGACCGGCCCAACGAAACCTCCAACAGCATCGTGGCCGCGGCCGCGGCGCGGCCGTTGGCACTCTCGGGCCCGCACAGCCGCCCGACCTCATCGGCCGCACGGTTGGCCTTCGCGAGATCGCGTTGCTCGCACGCCAGTTCGAAGAGGGCGAAGTGCGTCTGGAGATCATCGGGATCGGCGTTCAGGATCGCCCGCCAGACCCGTTCGGCGCCGGCCTGATCGCCCCTGCCCAGCCGGATCGCGGCGATCGCCGCCAGCAGCCGCCCGGACTGCTGCGGCGGGAGCGATCGAGCCTTCGCTTCGAGGTCTTGCAGCATGCCGTCGGCTTCGGCCTCCGGTGCCCGCGCCGCCAGCCGGGCCCGCAGCACCAATAAACGCACGTCGTCGACGATGCCCGGGGGAATCCGATCCCACTGCCGCAGCGCCGGGGCCAGGCCCTCCTTCAGCAGCGTCGCCAACACGAACCGCTCCCAGAGCTCTGGGGCGTCGCCATCCGCCTCGATCGCCCGTGTCAGAACCGCCGCAGCGGACGGATCCCCGGCGGCAACGAGGTGATCGTATCGAAGCACAGCGAGCGCTGACGCCGGCACGGTCTGCCCGCGTTCCAATGCATCGAGAAGCTGCGTGACCTGCGACCAGTCGCGGTCGCGTGCCGGCAGCCGCAACTGGCACACGCCACGCAGTCGCAGCAGGGGCTGCCAGACCTGCGGCTGCCGCAGCAGCTGATCCGGTCCGATCTCCTTGGCAATCGCCTCGAATTCGGCCAGGGCCTTCTCCGGCCTGCCGGTCGCGGCCATGGCTGCAGCGGCGGCAACCCGCGCCGACGGCGACTCGGCATCACCGCTGAGCACCCGCTGGCTGGCGGCGAGCTGTTCGTCGGCCTGCCCCAGCTGCGCGTGGCACTTGGAGAGCAATAGGTCGACCTGTCGCTTCCCTCCGCTCGACTCCGCCACGAGCGGACGGAGCGCATCGAGCTTTTTCACCGCGGCCATCCACTGCCGCCGCGCGATGAGCAGACGGGCCTCCAGCAATCCGACCACAGGATTCGCGCGTTCCGAGCGTTCCGCCAGATCGCGAATCGTCACCTCCGCCTCGTCGAGCCGGTTCGTCAGCAGCTGGACGTTGGCCAGCGACAGCAGAAGGTCCGGGTTCCCGGGCAGCTTCTCGAGCGACTCCTGCAACGTCGCCAGGGCCTGCTCGGGCTCGCCCCGCCGAATGGCTATGTCTGCCAGGCGGAGTCCGCCATCCGGCCGATCTGGAAAAAGGTCACGAATTTTCCCGGCCAGCCGGTCTGCCTCGTCGAGGCGGCTTTCCGCGAGCGCCATGGCGAAGCTCATGGCCAGCACGTCGCCATCTTCGGGGGCAATCGCCGCAGCGCGAGCGACTGCTTCGGCCGCCTTCTGGAGTGCGTTGTGCTCGCCGTGCCATCGCGCCTGAGCCAACCAGGCCCGGTGGTCTTCGGGAGCCGTATCCCGGAGCTTTTCCAGCACCCGCTCCGCAGCCTGCGGATCATCCCGCTTCTCCGCCAGGATCGTCGCCAGCAGCAGCGACGCCTCTGTCACGAACCGCCCGGGCTTCCATGCGGCGTCGAATGCCTTGCCGGCCGGATCGAAACCTGTCAGACCGGCGGCCAGCGCGGCGGCGTCGGTGGCATTGTCGTTGCCGAAGCAGGTGCGGGCCTCGAGGAGTGTGACCTCGTCGAGGTCGATGCCTGCCGCGGCCAGATCCTCTGCCGACGCCGCCGCCGCCTGCTCGCGAAGGATGACAAGTTCCTGCCGTGCGTTCGCAAACTGCCCGAGCTCGAGCAGGGCCGACGCCAGCGATCGACGGAGTGGGAGCGACGAGGGATTTTTGCGGACGGCGGTGCTGACCGCGTTGAGGGCCGCCTCCCGTTGACGGACGCCTGCGCCGGGCCGCTCGGCCTGATCGCGCAGCAGCGTGGCGTATGCCGCGTGCGCGGCGGCGTCGTTTGGGGCCTCCTTGAGGTAGAGGCCATACAGCCGCGTCGCTTCCTCGACCTCGCCAGCCGCGAGACGTTCCCGCGCCGCCTTGCCAAGCTCGTCCTTCCACGCCATGCGGCGTGCACGATACGCGACAGGGATCGCGACCGCCGCGCCGACGGCGGCAACGGCGGCGACGATGAGCAGTGGCTTGACGAGATGTTTGATACCCGGCGACATGGGTCGGAATTCCTGGTGATGGCCCGGCGAAGACGCGGCACGAATCTCGCCATCGCTACTGTACCCAACGCATGAGCGGCGATCACGACCGCGTTGCCCAGGAGTCGGACCACGCGGGTTTCGCTGGGATTGTGCCGGCGGCGATGGCGGCAGGATGGCTGCCCGACCTGGAGCGGCCATCCGTGACGCCGCCTCCCGGTCGCCGCCCCCCTTACGGCACCGCGTACCCGTAGCGATCGAGGAACGGCCGCCACCGCCGCGCGATTTCCGCAACGATCCGCGGATCGTGCCGATAGGTGCTGGCGCGGTAGTGCTTCATGGTCTCGGCTTCCCGTTCGAGCGGTCCGCGGACCGCCTCAAACCCGCCGAGATCCAGGCCTTCGTAGGCCTGCTCGATCTGGCCGACGGGATCGGCGACGAGATCCTCGTAACGGATCTCGTACAGACGCTCCGGCGCGATCGTCGCCCGATCCCGCTCGAAGGCGGCGTACATCTGCTCGAACGACTCGAACACATACTGCTCGAGCCGTTCGCCCCGGTCCACCTGCAGCCCCTGTCCCTCGTCGAGCGACCGCCAGAGCCGCATCGTCGAACCGAACACGGCGAAGGGATCACGCACGACGTGGAGGAACCGCGATTCCGGAAACATCTCCGCCAGCACACCGACGCGGGCCGTATGCGGAGGGCTCTTGAGCACCGGCCTGCGCGGATCGGCGACCGCGAGCATGCCGAGAAACCGTCGCAGCGTGCGTCGCCAGCGGTCGAGTTCTCCGGCAGGCAGCGTCGTGAGATCGAGCGCCTCGGGATGCGGGCTGCTTGTCGCCGGGAATGCCATGCGGCGATAGGGAGAGGGCGCGCCCAGGTTCATGAGCGCGAACTCATCCTCCTGCGGCTTGTCCAGACTGACGGTCATGTCGTCCATCGGCCGCTTCGCGGGAATGATCCACGACAAGCCCGGCGTGAGGATCCGCTCCGTGAGCAGGAAGTTGCTCGGCGAATAGCATTGAAAGTAGTTCGGGCAGCAAAAGCGTGTGTCGCGCATGAACAGTTCGTGGAGCAGCGTGGTGCCGCTCCGCCAGTGGCCGATGATGAACAGCGGCGGCGGCGTCGCGGGTGGTGCCGCGAGCTGTCGGCGGTAGACCGACTCGCAGACTCTCGCCGCCAGCGAATTAAAGCTCGCGGCGGCCGTGATCGTCGCCACCAGTCCCCACCGGCTCGGGCTTGCCCGCCATCGGTACTCGTTGGCGAGGTCCAGCCACACGCCCAGCGGCATGCCGTGCCAGAAACGCGGCGCCCACCAGGGCCAAGGGCGTATCTTCCCCTCGCGGTGCGACGGCGCGGCGGCAGCCGTCGTCGCGGACGCCGACCGGGCGGAGTCATCCGGGGACGCGGCACGTGACGAATCGCTCACTGGGAAACTGGCTCCGGAAGGCGTCGCGAGAAGGCTCTCTGGTGAACCGCATGGTATGGTACTCAGCGACTCGGACTTTCCGCGATACCATGTCGCGGCTCCTCCGCCCTCCCCCATCCCTCGCCGTCTGCCATGAAACTCTTCCGCCACCGCGAAGACATGCTTCCGGTGCTCTGCATCGTGTCGCTCAGTCTGCTCGACCTGCTCGTCTTCTGGTATGGACACAGCGTCTGGCTTTTGACGGCCTGGCTCCTGCTCGTGACCGGCCCCAAAGCCTGCATCTGCTCCTGGAACCATCACCACCAGCACCTCTTCACCTTCCACCAGCCGGTCCTCAACCGCCTCCTCGAATTGTCGTATGCGTTCCACACAGGAATCACGACGAATGCCTGGATCCTCCACCACGTGCTGGGGCACCACGTGCACTATCTCGACCAGTCAAAGGATGAATCGGCCTGGAAGCGACGCGACGGCTCGACGATGGGCGAACTGGAATACACAGCCGTCACCGCCCTGACCGGCTACCTGAGGGCCTTCCAGGTGGCCCGGAAATACCCGCGGCACCAGCCCGCTTTCCTCGGCATGGGCCTCGTCGTCCTCGTCCTGCTGGCGGCGGCGTTTGCCTGGAATCCCGTAAATGCCCTGTTCGTGTTCGCGATTCCGATGGTGGCGGGGTATGTCATCACCTGCTGGCACACCTACTGCCACCATGCCGGCCTCGATACCCAAAACCCCTACGAGGCCTCCCACAACATCATGCATCGCTCCTACAACATCCTCACGGGAAATCTCGGCTACCACACGGCCCACCACGTGAAGCCGAAACTCCACTGGTCGAAGCTGCCGGAGTTTCACGCCACGATTGCAGAGAAAATTCCCGCAGAACTCTACATCGAGCCCTTTTTTCCGATGAATCTCCTGCCGGCCGGCGACTGCCGGTTTCCGGGCAGGAATCCGAGTTCCGGCCACCAGGGCCCCCGCGCGGAATTTTCCTGACTCGCCCCTCGTTTCGCCCCTCGTCTCGGCCCCACGTCTTTGCCGTTCGCTTCTGCCCCGCGGCGGCCGAGCGGTTTCTGCTCAGGCGATCGTCGTTTCGGCCATGCTCTCCTGAACCGCGGCGGAATCGATTATGATCTCGCGGGTCGGGAAAGGTTCAGTCCGGGCGGCTCACGGTGCGCCCGGCCGGCGTCCCGCGGCGGCAGAAGGCCTCGCGTCAGTGGACGTCCGGCGCAGTGAAGGAGCACCTGATGATTTCGTTTCGGTTCAACCACGTTCGCGTGGAGTCGTTCGGTCTGCACTTCCCGACCACGCTCTTATCCTCTGCGGAAATCGAGGAGCGGATCGCGCCGGCGTATGAGCGGCTGAAGATCCCGGCGGGCACCCTTGAACGCGTCAGTGGCGTGAGCACGCGCGGCATGTGGTCCACCGACGTGACCCCGAGCTCGGTGGCGACCGTGGCCGCCCGCGAGGCCCTCGACCGCTCGGGGTTCCGTCCCGAACAGATCGGGGCCCTCATCAACTGCTCCGTCTCACGGGATTTCTTCGAGCCGGCCACCGCCTGCCTCGTGCACCACAACCTCGGCATCCCCGAGGAGTCGCTGGTGCTCGACATCACCAACGCCTGCATCGGATTCAGCGACGGCATGATCATGCTCGCACACTTAATAGAGGCCGGCACCGTGAAGGCGGGCATCATCTGCTCCGGCGAGAACATCTCGAAGGTGGTCCACACCACCTGCGAGCAACTGCTTGGCGACCTGCGGATCACTCGCGACAAGCTTCTGCAGATGCTGCCCACGCTGACGCTCGGCTGCGGTGCGGTGGCGGCCGTTCTCTGCCACGACAGCATCGCCACGAGCGGGCACCGGTTCGTGGGCGGTGTGGCCCGATCGGCATCGCAGCACCACCAACTCTGCATCGGCAACGGCGATTTCAGCGTCGGGCAGGGAGAGGAGATCGCTCCGATCATGACCTCCGACGCGGCCCAGCTGATGATCGCCGCCGCGAAACTCGGCGGCCGTGCCTTTCCCGACGTCACCGCGGCACTCGGCTGGTCGAAGGACCACGTGGACCATGTGTTCTGCCACCAGGTGGGCCGGCAGGTCAACGACGCCTTCTACCGGGAGATGGGGCTCGATTTCGAAAAGGATTTCGCCATCTACAAGCGTTACGGCAACATGGTCTCGGCGGCCCTCCCGGCGGCCCTCGCGATCGGGGCCGATGAGAAGGACATCCAGCCTGGAGAGAAGGTCCTGCTCACGGCATTTGGCAGTGGACTCAATACGCGATTCCTCGGGTTCGAGTGGTAGCCGTAGGATGCGGCCGTTTGACCGACGCATGAAGCCCATGAGCGGACCCCATCCCACTGACGACGCGCCGCCGAGCGGCGACCGCCTGTCGCCGCGCTCCCAGCCGGCTTTTGCGTTTGGATCCCTCTATCCTTTTCCGTCGCGGTTCGCCACCGTCGGCCGGAACGTCGACGGAAAAACCGGTTCTTCGCCGGGATACCGCATGCACTATGTCGACGAAGGCAACGGCCCCGTCGTCATCTGCCTCCACGGCAATCCCACCTGGGGCTTTCTGTTCCGCAATCTGATCGCCCGGCTGCGACAGGACTTCCGTGTGATCGTGCCCGATCACGTCGGCTGCGGCCTGTCCGATCAGCCGGCCGACGTCTTCTTTCGGGCGGCCGACCGCGTCGGCCACCTCGAGGAACTCCTCGACCAGTTGGGGATCGATCGATTTTCCCTCGTGATGCATGACTGGGGCGGGCCGATCGGCACCGGTCTCGCAGTGCGTCGCCCCGCCGCCGTCGAGCGGCTCGTCTACTTCAACACGACGCTTGCGGAAACGGCCCTGCTTCCGGGAATGATCCGGCGGGCCGCGTCGCCGCTGATCGGCAGGATGCTCACGCAGCACACGATGCGGTTCGTGAAGCTGCTGACATCGTTTGGCGTGGTCCATGCCCTGCCGGATGAGATCCGACAGGGCTACCACCGTCCCTACGGCACCCACGCCGGCCGCAGGGCGATCTGGGGCTTCGTCCGCGACATACCGTTCACCCGTTCGCATCCGACGGCTCAGCTCATGGACGACGTGGTGACGAGGCTCCCATCCCTCGCGAACACCCCGGTGAAGATCATCTGGGGCATGAAAGACCCCTGCTTTCATCCGGAGATTCTCCGCCAGGTCGCCGGTCGTTTTCCGCAGGCAGAGGTCGTGCGGATCCCGGACGCCTCGCACCTGGTCCTGGAGGACGCGGCAGATCGCTCGATTGCGGAGGTGGATGATTTCCTGCGGCCGGTCGGGGCGAGCCATGCCTGCACGCCGGCCGCTGTCCCGCTGGTTTCACGCGAAGCCTCACTTCACACTCCGTGCAATGCGTCCATAGATGACCGCCTGCCGGTGAACGGGCTCTACGCGGCGCTGCAGGCGGCGGCCGCGGCGGCACCGTGGGTGTCGGCGGTGACGAAGGTCTCGTTTCCTCGCTGGAGCGGCCGTCCGCAGTACGACGCCATCGATTTCGCGGCGCTCTCCGCCCGCATCAACGCCTACGAGCACGGCCTCGCGTCGGCCGGACTGCGAGCTGCCGAGCGGGTGATCATGCTCGTGACACCGGGAGCCGACTTCCTGGCCCTGAGCTATGCGGTGATGGGCCGCGGTGCGGTGCCTGTGTTCATCGATCCAGGCATGGGCGTCGATGCGGTGGTGGCCTGCATGCGGGAGGCCGAGCCCACGGGCTTCATCGGCGTGCCCAAGGCCCATCTGCTGCGACTGAAGGCCACGGAACTGTTTCGCTCGCTGCGGTTTTGCGTCGTGGCCGGCCGCATGCCGCTCTTTGGCGCGATGCGGCTCCGCGATCTGCTCAAACCTGCGGGCGGGCCGCCGGCACCGATTCCCCGGCGGGCCGACGACCCGGCGCTCGTCGCCTTCACGTCGGGCGGGACCGGCCGGCCGAAGGGCGTGATCTTCACCAACCGCATGCTGACGGAGCAACTCGCGGTGTTTCGCGGGCAGTTCGGCTTCCGCGGCGGCGAGCAGGATCTGCCGCTGCTGCCGGTCTTCAGTCTGTTCACGGCCGCCCTCGGGGTGGGGAGCATCTTTCCGCCGCTCGACCCGAGCCGCCCGCTGTCGCTCGTTCCCTCGCAGATCATTCGGGTGATGCGGGATCTTGGCAACCAGACGTCGTTTGGTTCGCCGACGCTGTGGACGAAACTCGCGGAGTATTGCCGCCAGACGGGCACCTCGCTGCCGCAACTGCGGCGGGTGTTCATGGCCGGTGCCCCGGTGTCGCAGGCAACGCTCGATCTCGTGCAGGCTGCCTGCCCGCAGGCGCAGAGTTTCACGCCCTACGGCGCCACCGAGGCGCTCCCCGTGACGGTCGCGGCCGCCACGGAACTGCGGCAGCATCCGCCCGTGCTGGCCGTAACCGGCGAGCAGGGCACTCCCGTCGGCCGCGCCATCGACGGCGTGTCGCTGCGAGTCGTCGAGCCCGTGTCCGGGACGTTGAACGCGTTGCTCGTCGACTGCCCCGACCGCGAGATCGGCGAAATCGTCGTCAGTGGCGAAACCGTGAGCCGCGAGTATCTCGCTCGGCCAGAGGCGACGGCCGCCAGCAAGGTCTCCGAGGGAGGCCGCGTGTGGCACCGCATGGGCGACATGGGCTACCTCGATGCCACCGGCCAGCTCTATTTCTGCGGACGGAGGGTGCACGTGGTGACCACGAAACACCGGATGTTTCACAGCGTGCCGGTTGAGAACGTCTTCAATCGTCACCCGCAGGTGAGCCGGACGGCGCTCGTCGGCATCGACGGAGAGCCTGCACTCGTCGTCGAGCCACGGTCGCGATCGCTCACGCCGGAGGCCCGACGCCAACTCGCCGCCGAACTCCGGGCGATCGGTGCCGCCGATCCTGTCACAGCGCCGATCCGGCACTTTTATTTTCACCACTCGTTTCCGGTCGATGCCCGTCACAATGCGAAGATCTTCCGCGATCGGCTCGCCGCCTGGGCAGCCACGCAGGAGGCCGTCGAGATCGACATGCCGCGGCAGGACGCCACTGGCCACGCATGAAGACGCTCGTCACCGGCGGGGGCGGTTTTGTCGGCGGTGCGGTCTGCCGGCAGCTGCATGCTCTGGGGCACGCAGTGACGGCGGTGGGCCGCCGGCCGATTCCGGCCCTCGACGCCGCGGGCATCCGCACCGTGAGCCACGATCTTACTGCGGCCGACTCGGCGTCCGTGCTCACCAGACTTCTCACCGGAGTGGACTGTGTTTTTCACACGGCCGCCCACGTGAAGATGTGGGG
>JBIIMX010000330.1:0-4265 GCA_044337765.1 Pirellulales bacterium
GACGGCACCCAGCAGAACGCAAACGGCGATCTGATCAACCAGATCAACGGCGTCGCCAGCGGGACCGGCGATCTCACGAGCGCCCAGCGTGGCCAGCGAAACAACTACGAGGGCTTCTACGTCGACGATTTTATCGTGGGCTTCGCGGAGCGCGGCGAGATGGTGACCGGTGCCGCCACCGGCCAGACCGATTTCTTCACCACGCCGTCGGCGCCTGTCTCCCCGCAGGTCCCCTTCCAGAATCTCCAGGGCCAGTACCAACTCGAGATCCGACGCGGCACGGAGTACGGCGTCCTGCCGTCCAATATCAAGAGCGACGTCGCCATCGTGGGTACGGTCGATACGAATGCCAACCTCACCGCAGCCAATGGGCTGCGCGGCGACTCGAACCACCTGCGGGAGCAGGGTCAGTTCATCATCGAGAGCAATCTCATCTCGAATGCCGGCACCTACGGAATCAGTATCGATGCGGCCCGCGACGGGGCGACAAACGCCCCGAATCCCGGCGCCGTGCTCGCGACGGCCGCCCCGAATTCGGCGCGGCTCGTGCCGGGCGTCGTCGTGACGAACAACGTGCTGGCTGCAAGCGGCACGGCCGGCATCCTCTTCAGCGGCGAGTCGAACACGGGCGCCGTTCCCACGGCCGCCGTACCCTTCGGCCGGATCACGAACAACACGATCGTCGGTGGCACAGCGGCAACAGGCACCGGCATCGTCGTGAACGAGAACGCCGGCCCCACGCTGCTCAACAACCTGTTCGCCAACCTGTCCACCGGCATCACGGTCGACCCCTCGAGCAGCCCCAACACGATCGTCGGCACATCGGCGTACTGGAACACCGCGACGCACGCCTCCGGCACGACCGAGAGCCAGGCGATCACGCTCAACGCTGATCCATTCGTGAACTCTGTCACGGGCAACTACTATCTGCGTTCGGGTTCGCAGGCGATCGATAGCGGTCTGAATTCCCTCGCCGACCGCCCCGCGTTTACGGCTGTGAAGACGCCTCTGGGCATTCCAGACTCGCCGCTGATCGCGCCGGAGCGCGACCTGTTCGGCCAGCTCCGCGACGACGATCCGAATCAGGCGAGCCAGCCTGGTCTCGGCAGCAATGTCTTCAAGGACCGCGGCGCCATCGATCGGGTCGACTTCACGCAGCCGATGCTATTGTTGCTCGATCCGCTCGACAACGGCACGAGCGACACGAATCCGTCGGCCGACGCGATCGGCCTCGTGAAGGAAGCGGCCCGCAGTGTCACGGCGCTCGTGCTCCAGCTCAACGATTCCGGTGTCGGCATGGACAGGGCAACGGTCACCAAGGACGCGTTCACGCTTACCCGTAACGGCATTCCACTCGTCGAGGGCACGGACTACCTGTTCCGCTACTTCGAAAACAACAACCGCGTGGTGTTCGAGGCCGCCGCCGTCTTCTCCACGGGAGACTACGTGCTGACGGCAACGACGCAGGCGAGCGAGCCGGGTGTGGCAGGAAAGCTCACGGATCTCGCCAACAACACGCTGTTGCCCAACAAGTTTGATGGCACGACGTCGTTCGCGATCACGCTTTCTGACGTGCCGAGTGCGCCGACGAACCTCGTCGCTGTCGCCACCGACGCACAGGCGACCGTCTCGTGGGATCAGGCTCTGGCCAACAACTCACCGATCGTGCGATACGAGCTGGAATACAGGACCTTCAGCGGAAACTCGTGGACCTCGATCGATGCGGGACTCGCGACTTCCACGACCGTCACAGGATTGACCAATGGCACCGCGTATGTGTTCCGGGTGCGGGCGGTCAACGGGCTGGGGAACGGCGAATATTCGGCGGAGTCGATGCCGGCCATGCCGTTGCCGGTGCCCACGGTCGGGTTGACGAACGACACCAACGTCGTGGATGGCATCACGAGTGATGGTTCCGTGACCGTTGCAGGAATTTTCGGCGGAGCGACTTGGGAGTCGAGCGTCGATTCGGGCACGACATGGACGGCCGGCGTGGGCGGCACGTTCACGCTTTCAGCCGGGACTTACGCCATCGGCAGGGTCCAGGTCCGACAGCTTCTCAACGGCTTCTATAGCACCGCCGTGTCCAACCCGATCCAGTGGGTCGTCGATCAGTCGGCACCGCTCGCTCCGGCCTTCGCGCTCGGTACGGGCGTTGCAAATGGCGCCACTGCCACTGAAGCCACCCAGGCCTCCGGCGTCGTCACCGTCAGCAGTGAACTGGACGCCTCCATCGCCGTCACCTTCACCCGCGGCGCGAGCTCCGTCACGAAGACCGTCACCGGAACCACCGCGGCTCAGCCTGTCGTTCTTCTTGCTGCAGACCTCATCACGCTCGGCGACGGTGTCATCAGCGTTTCGGCCATCGCCACCGACGTCGCAGGCAACATCGGAACAGCTGGATCCACGAGCTTCACGCTCGACACGATCGCTCCCAATGCACCCACGCTGGTACCCGGCACGGGCGTGGCAACAGGTGCCACGGCCGCAGAGGCGACCCAGGACTCCGGCGTCGTCACCGTCAGCGGCGAACTCGACGCCTCCATCGCCGTTACCTTCACGGGCACAGGCGGCACCGTCACGAAGACCGTCACCGGAACTGGCGCGGCTCAGCCTGTCGTTCTCCTCGCAGAAGACCTCGTCACGATTGGCCTCGGCCTGGTCAACGTTTCGGCCATCGCGACCGACGTCGCCGGCAACACAGGTACTGCTGGATCCACGAGCTTCACGCTCGACACCCTCCCACCAGCAGCCCCGGCCCTCGCCCTCGGCACAGGCGTGGCCTCGGGCGCCACTGCCACAGAAGCGACCCAGGCCTCCGGCGTCGTCACCGTCAGCAGTGAACTCAACGCCTCCATCGCCGTCACCTTCACGGGCACAAGCGGCGCCGTCACCAAGACCGTCACCGGGACCGGTGCCGCTCAGCCGGTCGTCCTCCTCGCCGCTGACCTCATCACCCTCGGCAACGGCACAGTCTCCGTCTCCGCCGTCGCCACCGACGTCGCCGGCAACGTCGGGATCGCAGGCACCACGAGCTTCACGCTCGACACTGTCGCTCCTAATGCACCCACGCTGGCACTCGGCACGGGCGTGGCAACAGGTGCCACGGCCACAGAGGCGACCCAGGCCTCCGGCGTCGTCACCGTCAGCGGTGAACTCGACGCCTCCATCGCCGTCACCTTCACGGGCACGAGCGGTGCCGTCACTAAGACCGTCACCGGGACCGGTGCCGCTCAGCCGGTCGTCCTCGTCGCCGCTGACCTCACGACACTCGGCAACGGCACAGTCGCCGTCTCCGCCGTCGCCACCGACGTCGCTGGCAACGCCGGTACTGCTGGATCCACGAGCTTCACGCTCGACACTGTCGCTCCCGAGGCTCCCACGCTTGACCTCGGCACGGGCGTGGCCTCGGGCGCCACTGCCGCAGAGGCGACCCAGGCCTCCGGCGTCGTCACCGTCAGCAGTGAACTCGACGCCTCCATCGCCGTCACCTTCACGGGCACAAGCGGCGCCGTCACCAAGACCATCACCGGAACCCTCGCCGCCGATGCAGCCGTCCTCCTCGCTGCCGACCTCACGACCCTCGGCAACGGCACTGTCTCCGTCTCCGCAGTCGCCACCGACGTCGCCGGCAACGTCGGAATCGCAGGCACCACGAGCTTCACGCTCGACACTGTCGCTCCCAATGCTCCCACGCTGGCACTCGGCACGGGCGTGGCAGCAGGCGCCACGGCCACAGAGGCGACCCAGGCCTCCGGCGTCGTCACCGTCAGTAGTGAACTCAACGCCTCCATCGCCGTCACCTTCACGGGCACGAGCGGCACCGTCACCAAGACCGTCACCGGCACCGGCGCCGCTCAGCCGGTCGTCCTCCTCGCCGCTGACCTCACGACCCTCGGCAACGGCACCGTCTCCGTCTCCGCCGTCGCCACCGACGTCGCCGGCAACACCGGCAATGCTGGATCCACGAGCTTCACGCTCGACACTGTCGCTCCCAATGCTCCCACGCTGGCACTCGGCACGGGCGTGGACGCGGGTGCCACTGCCACGGAAGCCACCCAGGCCTCCGGCGTCGTCACCGTCAGCGGTGAACTCAACGCCTCCATCGCCGTCACCTTCACGGGCACGAGCGGCGCCGTCACCAAGACCGTCACCGGAACCGGCAACGCTCAGCCGGTCGTCCTCCTCGCCGCTGACCTCATCACCCTCGGCAACGGCACCGTCTCCGTCTCCGCCGTCGCCACCGACGTCGCCGGAAACACCGG
>JBIIMX010000329.1:0-4265 GCA_044337765.1 Pirellulales bacterium
CCAGCCCGGCTGGGCCATCACCTGGGCTGTTGTCGCCGGCTTGATGATGATTCTTGCCGGCCTGGCGCTCTCGGGCTCAGCCACGCTCGTGCCGTCCCTGCCTCTCTCGGTGCGGAAGCTGGTCAACAGCCTGTCGGGGCCGGTTTTCTACACGCTCGGCACGACGGCGCTGTTCACGGTGCTCTTCGTTTTTCGCAAGTTCTTCGTCCATCCGATGGTGGCCTGGTCCATCCTCAACCTTTCCCTCGTTGTGATGGGGCTGTCGATGGCGGACGAAAACTTCGCCTCCATCGTGATGAAGGCCGACAACGTGCCGATCGTGGGGCTTGTGTTCCTGCTGGCATTTTTCACCTGGCTCGCGACCAGTAAGGCCGTCGTCAATGACGAGCGAATTCGGCAAGGGCTTCCGCCGACGGAAAAACTGGACGACGAAAAGGTGCTCGTGTGGCCCGACCTGGTCTACACGGAGCTTATCTGCATGGTGGCCGTCTCGGCCTTTTTGCTCCTCTGGGCGATTTTTCTCCAAGCGCCGCTCGAAGAGCCTGCTTCGAGCGTCAAGACGCCGAATCCGTCCAAGGCACCTTGGTATTTCCTCGGTCTCCAGGAAATGCTGGTCTATTTCGATCCCTGGTATGCCGGCGTCGTGTTGCCCAGCATGGTGGTGTTCGGCCTGATGGCGATGCCCTACCTGGACTTCAACAAAAAGGGGAACGGCTACTACTCGATCGAGGAGCGGAAGTTCAGCTACCTGGTCTACCAGTTCGGGTTTTTCGAACTCTGGATCACGCTCATCATTCTGGGCACTTTCCTTCGCGGGCCCAACTGGAACTTCTTCGGTCCGTTCGAATATTGGACGCCCTACAAGGTCGAAGTCCTCAACAACGTCGATCTGCCCCAGATGTTCTGGGTCAACCTGCTCGATCGGCCGCTGCCGCGGGTGCCGCAGGGCGCGGGTCTTCTCACGCAGGTTGGCACCATCCTGCTTCGGGAGGCCCCGGGGCTGGTCATTCTGGGAGCGTACCTCTTGGTGCTTCCGCCGCTGTTGGCGGTGACGGTTTTCCGAAAGTTTTTCGCGAAGATGGGCTTTGTCCGCTACATGATCATGGCCAATTTGATGCTGCTGATGCTTACGCTGCCTCTGAAAATGCTCCTCCGCTGGACTTTGAACCTGAGGTACATCGTGAGCATTCCTGAGTTCTCGCTGAATTTTTAGTTGGGGACACGGTCTCCGCGTCCGCTTCGGTGTGCTGACAAGAATCTGCCGATCGCCTAACCACCCTGTCGCTCACATTCACACGACCCTGTTGGTCAAACACAGATGCCTGCCACAGAACAAACTAGGTGGAATCTCAAAGTGCTGCACGTCGTGTTCGGCGTGGCGGCGATCCTGCTCCTGATTGCCACGGTTCTGATGTTGGTCTCCGACCATAATCGTCCGTGGAAGAAGTACCAGCGGGAGTTCCGGGCGCTCGAGACATGGTCCGCGGCTTCGCGGGTCGACGAGCAGGACTCCCGGTCTTTCGAGCAGCAGTCGCAGCAACTCGAAGCTGTGTTGGCTGAAGCCCGACGTGCCGATCTCGACCCGGCGCTCGCCAAGGAGTTCGTAGCGCAGGTCCGCACGGTGCCGGCCGATGCAGAGGCCGCCGACCGCGCCCAACTCGACGTGGATCAGTTGCAGTCGCAGACCGATCCGGCAGAGCGGCTTGCGCTCCGTGGAGACTTGCTTGCGCGACTGAGGGACATCGCCCAGCGGGCAAAATTCCGCGAGGATCTCCTCGCCGGCGCAGTCAAGCTTCGGAAGGCCGAATTGGACAAGAATCGGGCCGACTACGAACTGGGTGTGGCAGAAGAGGCCTCGCAGGAAAAACTGGCTTCGCTTTTGGCCCTTGCGGATGCAAAGCGAGCCGAGGTTGCAACTGCCACGCTCGACTTCCAGACAGCCAACACCCATCGGAAGTCTCTTGAAGCCATCCTCAAGAAACTGACCGCCGGTGAGGATCAGGCCGCCAAGTCGCTCGCCGACCATCGCTCCAAGCTGAACCAATTGTCGAAGGCCTTGAAGGACAGGGCGCCCAATGCGGGCAAGACCCTTCTCGAACTGCCTGTCCTCGACGCGTTCAACGGACCGCTGCGGATCGACCAAATCTGGTTGCCGCAACTTACGCTCAACAACAACTTCCGCGATGTCGCCAGGTTTGACCGCTGTATCACCTGCCACAAGGGAATGGACAAGTCTGTCCCGGGATCGCCCACCGATCCGGCCTACAGGGACATGGAAACGGTCACGCTCTCGCTGGCGACTCCGGCCAAGGCGCCCGAGCAGTCTGTCGTCGAAGGTGATGGCAATCGCCAGTTGGAGGATGCCTACGGCTTTCGTCTGGCTCCGCGGGGTCTGTTTCAGGCCGAAGCCCCGACCGTTGGCGTTGTGTTGCCTGAATCGCCTGCGGCCACCGCCGGGCTCATGGCTGGCGACGTGATCGTCGACATCAACGGCGGCAAGACGCTGGCCCGAACGGTGGCCGCGACCGGGCTTCTGGAGACGCCCGAATGGGGCAAGCCGCTCTCGCTCACGGTTCACCGCGGCGTGCCGCAGCCTTACTCCACGCACCCACGGCTCGACCTTTTCGTAGGCTCGACCAGTCCGCACCCGATGCAGACCTTTGGCTGCACGGTCTGCCACCAAGGGCAGGGGAGTGCGACCAGCTTCAAGTGGTCCTCTCATTCGCCCAATACTCCCAAGCAGGGGCATGAGTGGCATGATGAACACGGTTGGTTCAACAACCATCACTGGATCTATCCGATGCTGCCGCAGCGGTTCGAGGAGTCGAGCTGCTTGAAGTGCCACCATCAGGTGGTCGATCTCGAGCCGAGCGTGCGGTTTCCCGAGCCGCCCGCGCCGAAGCTGGTCGAGGGCTACCATCTCATCCGCCAGTACGGATGTTACGGATGCCATGAAATCAACGGCTGGTCGGGGCCCGATAAGCGAATCGGACCGGACATGCGTCTGGCGCCCAACTACCACGAAGTTGCCGAAGCTCTTTCCTCGGACGCCGGCCTGGCATCTTTCGGCTCCACCGCCAGCCGCTGGGTGGAGGATGTGCGGTCGAGCCCGGACGGTCGGCAGTCTCGCGAACGCCTTCGCGACATGATCGAGCGGGATGCCGCCCAGGGTGCGGACGCCAAGCTGTCGAGCCGGAGCCACCAGCTCGCCGTGCTGCTCAAAGATCCCGAGACCCCCGGCACGCTTCCGAAGGTTGGGCCATCGCTCCGGCACGTTGCCAGTAAGGTCGGTTTCGACTGGCTCTATGCCTGGCTCAGGAACCCACAGGATTTCCGTCCCTCTACAAAGATGCCGAGATTCTTCGGTCTCTGGGAACATCTGGAAGGAAAGGGGCTCGAGGAGTCGATGCGGTATGAGCCGCTCGAAATCCGCTCCATGATTTCCTACCTGCAACGCTCGAGTCAGCCGTTTGAGTATGTGAAGCCCTACGCGGGCATTACCGCTCTTCCCGACATCGAGCGGGGCAAGAAGGTGTTCCAAGTCCGCGGTTGTCTCGCCTGCCATCAGCATGCGGATTTCCCCGAGGCGACGAGCACGCATGGTCCGAACCTGTCTCGAATCGGTGCCAAGGTGGCTTCGAACGAGCATGGTGCCGCATGGCTCTACAGCTGGCTCCGTGAGCCGGCCCGCTATCACCCGCGCACGCTCATGCCAAATGTGCTTCTCGAGCCTGTGACCTTGCCCGATGGAAAGGTAAGCGATCCGGCCTCGGACGCCACCGCCTATCTGCTGCGTTCTACCGAAGATTGGAAGGCTACCGAGGTTCCGGCCGCGGGCTCGCTCACCACCGAAGAGCGAAAGGCGCTCGACGAGTTGGCCCTGATGTACCTCAAGGATCGTTTTCCGGCTGCAAGGGCGGAGCAGGTGCTCGCCAACGGTCTCGGCGCTGACCAGGCCAAGATTCAGGGCGACGAGCAGATGTTGCTGGGCATGTCGTCGGCCGACAGGGATGCCACGCTCTTGCACTACGTTGGGAAGAAGACGCTCGCGAAACTCGCGTGCGCCTCCTGCCACGACATTCCTGGTTTCGAGGATGCAAAAGCCGCCGGTGCGGCGCTCGCAGACTGGGGCCGCAAGGATTCATCGAAGATCGCATTTGAGCAGGTCTCCCATTTCGTGATGCATCAGTTGGCCGAAAAGCACGGCCACGGGCACGGTTCGAAAGCCGGGCATCATGGAATGGACCATGGGCATGGAATGGTGG
>JBIIMX010000331.1:0-4264 GCA_044337765.1 Pirellulales bacterium
CCGCCGCCCGATCCGAGCGGAGCGTGCGGGTGTTTCCGCTGAGCATGACGTGGCTCTGCTTCGGCACGGGAGTGCTGCTGATGGTGGGCGAATGGATCCTCCGCAAACGGACGAACCTGCCATGAAGAACGCGAATCGGTTGGACGACACGCTCGATGCGGATTCGCCACTCGCACCGCTTCGCGGCCGAATCCGGTCCGTGCGGCGGCAGAGAGCCGCAGTGCGGATCGCCGTCGGTCTTTCGATACTGGGGCTTGCCATCGCGGCTGCCGTAGCGACGCTCTTTCTCGTCGACTGGATGCTGTCGCTGCCGCAGCTGGGCCGGGTCGGGCTGCTCCTCGGGGCAGCGGTGGCGGTGGCCTGGGTCTGGTCCAAATATGGACAGCCGTGGCTCACGGTTCGCGAGTCCGATCTCGACCTCGCGATGCTCGTCGAACGGGAGCAGGGCATCGACAGCGATCTCGTGGCGGCGCTGCAGTTCGAGCGACCGGGCTCGGGTGGCTGGGGGTCAGACGTGCTCCGCGGAGCGGTCGTCGACTATGTCGCCGACTTTGGCAAGACCTGGCCGATCCCCGCGCGCGTGCCGGAGGCCGCCATTCTCCGACGGTTGGGCTGGGTGGCGGCGGCGTTCGCGGGAATCGGCGTGTCGGTCGCCGTGTGGCCCGACGTGGCGGCCGCGTTCGTGAACAGGATGCTGCTCGGCGGCATGCACTACCCGACGAAGACCAGGATTGAATCGCTCGCGATCGGCGGCACCGCGGTCGATGTCGCGGCGGGGGCTCGGACCGTCGTGAAAACCCCGCTTGGGCAGCCGCTCGAATTTTCCGTCGGCCTGGCAGGCCGCATCCCGGACTCGGGCCGCGTGCGGCTCACGCGAATCGACGACGGGACCGAGGCGAGCCTCGACCTGGCCGCCGATCCGGCGCTGCCCGCGGGAGCGTTTGCCGCGCGGCTGCCGAAGCTCACCGACTCGGTGCGGGCCGAGGTCTTTGCGGGCGATGCCTGGACCGATCCCATCGTGGTGGAGGTGGTGCCGCTGCCGATCATCGATGCATCGCTTGCTGCAACGCCGCCCGACTACGCGCAGGCCGCGACCGCCGCAGAGCCGCTGCAGAAAGGCTCGCGGCAGCTGACCGTCCTCGAAGGCTCGACGGTGGGGGTGAGCGTGTCGTGCGTCAACAAAAAGCTCCGCTCGGCCGCGATCGTGGTCGGAGATGGCGACTATCCGCTCGAGGAACAGGTCTCGCCCGCAGGCACGTCGAACTGGACGCTCCCGGCTGCCGGATCGCCGTTGGCCTCGCTGGCGAAGCCGACGGCGGTCGAGATCCGGGTGGTGGACGTGGACGGCCTCGCGCCCGCCGCGCCGGTCATGCTCGTGATCCGCGTGAAGCCCGATGCGCGGCCCCGGGTGGCGGCCGAAATTCTGACACACACCGTGTTGCCGACCGGCTCCCCGCGACTTTCGTGGCGGGTGGCAGACGACCACGGCATCCGCGACCTCTTGGTCGTGCTCGAGCCTCTGACAGCGGCCGGTGAGGCGGCGGCACAGTCGCTCGCCGTCGTTTCCATGCCGCCTACCGGCTGGATTGCCGGCGACCAGCTGCCACTCGAAGGATCGCTGCGGGTGCCGCTGGCCGGGCTTGGTCTCAAGAAGGGCGACCAGGTGCGGGTCACGCTCAAGGCCACCGACTACCGTGGGTCTGCCGATGGGCAGACGGCATCGAGCGAACCGATCGTGATCGACATCACGGACGAGGCTGGCATTCTGGCGGCGCTGTCGGAAGCCGACGATCGTTCGGCCAAGCAGATCGAGACAATCATCGAACGCCAGCTGGGCGTGGGAGGCACGCGATGACAGCGACGCATGGTAGGCATCGGCAATGGACTGGTCGTCCGCGACGGGTGGCTGTGCTCGCCGTGTTCGTCGTGCTGGGCGGGCTTGCGAACTGGCCGCTGCCGCCTTGCGCCGCCGATCCCGCACCGGCGGCTGCCCGACTGCCGCTTCCGAGCCGCGACGCCCAGGAACGGGCCAGGGGGATGGCCCGCGATCTCGTCGCCACCTCGCTCGACGTCCAATTGCGGCAGCTCGAGGACAATGGCCTCGAGCGGCTGCCGATCCACGGCGAGATCAAGGCGATGCGGGGCAACATCGAAGGCCTGATGGACAACGAGATGCAGGGAGTTGTCGATCTGCTTGCGAAGGCCGAGTCGGCGCAGCCCGACGAGCAGGCCGCGATCGTGCAGGAGGCAAGGCGGCTGATTCGCCACGTCACGGTCAAGCTGTCGGCCGAGCGGCAGAGGCTGCTGCGGCGGTTGAAGGTGGCCGACATCACGGCGCAGGTGCGGCGGCTCACCGGACACGAGTCGGCGGTGCTCAGGGTGACCGAGTCGCTGCCGCAGCAGCTGCCCGGCCGGCGTGAGGCGGCCACGCTGAATACGCTTGAACAGCAGCGGATCGCCGGATCGCTCTATGCGGTGCTCGTCGCGTCGCTCGAGGATGTCCGCACCTGGGAGGGGCCGGTCGGCGTGGCCGCAACAGAGTCGCTCCGCAGGCTTCGCGATGTCGAGGCCGACATGGTCCTGAAGGCAGCCGAGGAACGGCTGGCCACCTCCGACTTTGCGTCGGCGGCCGTCGCGCAGCGGCAGGTGCTCGACATTCTCGCCTCGCTCGAGCAGCGGATCGAGCGGTCGCAGGGCGTTGCAGCATCCCGTGCCGACGCCACGGTCGCCGCCGTGCGTGGCATGCAGCGGCAGCGTGAGGAACTCCGGGCGGAGATCGCCAAGGCTCCGCCTACGGATGCAGCCATCGAAGCCCTCGTCGAGAAGCAGGCGGCATTGCGGCAAGACCTGAACACGCTCGACGACGTCGCCGCGTCTGTGCCCGAAGTGCTGCCGCTGGTGCAGAAGGCAAAGGAGGCTGCGCTCGCCTCGACCGAAAAACTCTTCGAGGGCAACACGCAGCAGGCTGGTATGGAGGAGGGGAGGGTTCTCGGCAGCCTGGCCGAGATCGCCGACCGGCTGACGCGGGCGGCGCCCGTCGCCGCTGGGGTGCAATCGGCGGACCAGATGGCGCAGCAGACGGAGCAGCTCCGCAAGGCTCTGGCCCAGATGCCGCCCGCCGATCCTGCGCGGACGCAGGCGGAGCAGGCCGCCGCCGATGCCACGCGGGCGCAGGCGGCGACAAAGATCGCTGAACTGTCGCGGGCCGCCGAGGTGATCGAGCGTGCCGCGGCCACCGAGCGGGCGTTGGCCCAGGCTGCCGAGCAGGCGACGCAACCCGGGGCGACGCAGCCTGATCCGGCGATGGTGAAGGCTGGTCAGGAGCAGGTCGCCAAAGTCGCCGACAGAGTGGCCGAGGCGATCAAAAACACGGCTCCCGTGGCGGCAGCTGCGGTCGAGAAGGCACGGCCCCCGATCGCCGAGAACCGGCCTGCAGAGGCAGCCATTCAGTTGACGCAGGCCGCTGCCGAAATTCGCCGCGAGTTGGCGGAAACCGCGGGTGAGCTGGAAGCCATGGCCCGGTCGGAGCGCGAGCAGACGGCTGCCGCGCTTGCGCGGGCCGAAGCGCAGCTGGTCGAACAGTCGGTGGACGTGCCGCAGCCCGCCGCCGAGCGGGCGGCAGTGAATCTGGCGATTCGCGAGGCCGAGCTTGCGCGTGAGCAGTCAATGGCCGAGAACATCTCGACGCAGGCCGCCGCGCAGCAATCGGCTCGGGAGACGATCGCCGGCTTGAGCGAGACGATGGCGGCGAAGGCTGCTGCTGCGGGGCACATGTCGCAGCCAGGGGCAGAGCAGTCACAACCGCCCGAGGCAGCCACAGCCTCCGCGGAGGCTGTTCGGCAAGCAGAGGCGCTCACGCAAGCGGAGGCGCTCACGCAAGCGGAGCATCAGTTTGCCGAGGCGCAGCAGATGATCGGCGAGGATGCCGCTGCGATCGCGGGGCAGAATCAGCTCGCGAACGAGGCGTTGCGGGAGGCGCTCGCGCAGGCCTCGCAGTTCGATCCCGCGTCGCATATGGGGAAGCCCCAGGCACCCGCGGGGCAGGCTCCGTCTCCGGAAGCCGATGCGCAGCCCGCAGCCCTTGGCACGGGCTTCGTGCCCGAGTCACCGGAAGCCACCGCGGAGATGATCGCTGGGAGCGAGGCCCAGGCCGCCGCCGAGACCGTCTTGGCAGATGCGGCCCGGCGGAACGAACCCGCCGTGGAATCGATTCCCGGGGACGCCGGCCCGGAGGCCACGATTCCGGAGCCGCAGTCGGCCCAAC
>JBIIMX010000332.1:0-4252 GCA_044337765.1 Pirellulales bacterium
CGAGAAGGTGCCGAAGTATGAGGTGCAGATGGTGCCGGCCGATCCATGTGACTGTGCCCACTGCTCTGGCGTATGCTGGTGGAATCCCCTCTCCATCCTCCACTATCTCGTCCACCGCTGAACACGCACTGGTGAACATCAGGCTGTTCACCAGCCACGCAATCTGACGGCCTGCCGCCGTGGCCTGGGGGGCACCCGGCGGCAGGCCGTCTTTTTTTACGATGCCAAACGTCCAGCCAGAGTCGTCGCGTGTTGGTTGCCTGGCTGGGATCGTCTTTGCGATGCCCGTCGAGGCTGATGCCTTCGCGGCCCTTGCCCAGGAGACCACCGAACTCACTGCGGCCGACCTCACGTTCTATGAAGGCCTGGTCGGCGGGCGGCGGGTCGCTTGGTGCGTGGGCGGCGCCGGTGGCGAGGCGGCAACGCGGGCAACGCGGCTGTTGATCGACGGCCATCGGCCGCGACTCATCCTGTCGTCTGGCTTTGCCGGCGGTCTCGATCCCGCGTTGGCCCGCGGCACGATCGCATATCCCCAAAGGGCCATCAGCCGCTCAGGTGGGCCGCCGATCGATCTCGCGGCAGTGGGGCAGGGGGCCAGGGCGAAGAATGCCGCCGGAGTTGCGAGCCACGGTGGCCTCACGATCGTGAGCGTCGACACGGTGGTGACGACAGTCGCCGCGAAACGAGACCTGGCACGGGCCACAGGGGCGGGCCTTGTCGACATGGAGACCTACGCGGTGGCGAAGGCAGCGGAAGCAGCCGGCCTGCCCAGCGCGTCGATTCGCGTGGTCTCCGACGATGCCTCGCAGGATCTTCCCCGGGAGATCGCCGCCCTCGTTCAGCCACAGTCGGGCATGCGCAGGCTGGGCGCGGCCTTGGCCGGTATCGGCCGGCGACCGCGGGCCGCCCTCGACATGTGGAGGCTCTGGGAACATGCCGTCGTCGACGGACGCGCGCTCGCCCGTGCGATCGAGACATCTCTGGAAGGGCTCAGCGATTCCCCGTGAGCAGTCTCACGACCGGATTTTTCGCCAAATCAGCCGTGAGCGGGCCGACAGCCAAGCCGAGGTGACGGCCGGCAGCACCGGCCGCCAGCCGGCCGCTCCGCACGGCCCCCTCCATCGTGGAAGGCCAGCCTGTGGCGGTCCAGTCGCCGGCCAGAAACAGGTTCGGCACACCCGTGGCGGCGGCCGGCCGGAAGGCATCGACGCCCGGCCGCACGGAAAGCACGGCGGTGGGATCGGTGACCACCCGCGCATCGACAAGCACGGCATTTCGCGCCGCTGGAAACGTCTCCCGAACCTCCGCCACGACGGCACTCAAAAGTGCATCGCGATCGCCGCCAAGCAGCCCTCGGGAAGCGCTGATCACCACCTGGCAATAGCCGGGCTGGCGGCCTTCGGCCGCGTCGGGGCGAAACACCCACTGCGAGACCCGGCCCACCAGCACCGCATGCGGCAGGTCGATGCAGTCGCGATCGAACCAGAGATGCACGGCCGTGATCGGCGAACCAGCAAACCGTTCATCTGCGGCCGGCACGAGGTCGGGCACGACCCGCGCCGCTTGCCGCCACGGCAGGGCGATGATCACGGCGTCGCAGGGCATGCGGCCGTCGCCATGAATCACGGCAGTAGCCCGGCCGGCTGCATCGCGGTCGATCGCGGTCACATTCCGCCCTGTTTCGACCGTCACGCCACGGGACTCGAGCCACGCCACGAGCCGCTCGCCAAAGAGTGTCCCGAGCGGCTCCTGTGGCACGAACATGTCGGCCGCGTCGCGATTGGCAAGAAAGGCATCGACCGCCACCTTCCTCGCGGCGGCCGTGCTCACCAGATCGATCGACTCGCCCAGAGCGCTCTCCAGCACCGGCTGCCAGAACAATCGGATCACCCGTTCGGGCTGCCCCACCGCTTCGAGCCACGCACGGGCCGTGCCGCCCGCCCGGTCGGCCGCATCGTCGGCCGGCACACGGTAGCGGGCCAGTCTGAGCATGCCGAGTCCGAGCGTTATCTTTTCGCGGAGCGAAAAGTGCCGCATGGAAAGCAGCAGCGGCGCGAGATGCATCGGCGCCGGCAGCAGCCGCGAAGGCGTGCAGGCCGCCCGATCGCCCGCAGGGCCGATGAACCAGAGCGTGCGGTCGCGGCGAAGGGCATCGGCCAGACCGGCCTGCCGGCAGAGATCGAGAAAATTGGTGCAGCAGCCCATCGCCACGTGCTGACAGGCGTCGACGAGTCCGCCAGCCACGGGATCTTCGAACGAGGCGGCCCGACCGCCGGCGCGTCGGCGGGCCTCGAGCAAGGTCACCCGTGCATCCACCGACGAGAAGGCCGCAGCCGCCGCCAGGCCGGCAAGCCCGCCACCGACGACGACGATATGCGGGCGCTGGGTGCGAGCCGCCGCTGATGTCGCTGCTTCACTCATGCGTCGCCGTTCCCGTGTTGCGGTTTCTGACGGCTGCCGTGGGCCGCGGACCAAGCACGAGCGTCGTGACTGCAGCCGCCATGAGGCGCGGCCGACCGGTCCGCACCCGCTCCGTGAAGATCCGCGTGCCCTGCTTCTCCACGGCAACGAACAACGACCGGTAGACTCCGAACATGGCGCGAAAAACGATGCGACCGTCGGTGGAGAGCAACCGATCGAGCCGAACCGCCTCTCGATAGCATTCCGCGGCTCGGCTGACGTTCAGCATCGCCAACCGCTCGAACCCGGGCCCGATCCGGCCGGCGCGAAGATCATCGGAGTCGCAGCCGCACCTGCGGAAATCCTCCTGCGGCAGATAGACCCGCCCACGGGCAAGATCCTCGGGGATGTCTCGCAGGATGTTCGTCAATTGGAATGCCAGGCCGCAGGCGTGCGCGGCAGGCAGCGCCTTCCGCGGCCCGCGAAACCCCCAGACATGGATCGATGCCAGTCCGACCGCACTGGCCACGCGGCGGCAGTATTCCTCCAGTTCCGAAAACGTCTCGTAGGTATTCCGCTCGAGATCCATGCGAACGCCGTCGAGGATGTCGTGGAGGTGGCACGCAGGCACCGCAAACCGGCGAACGGTATCGACGACCGCCCGGATCACAGGATCTGTCGACCCTCCGCCGGCGAGCGCCGTAGCGAGATCGGCCTCGAAGCCGTCGAGCGATCGGCGCGCCTCCATGGGATCGGTCGAATCGTCGACGATGTCGTCGGCACGACGGCAGAAGGCATAGAGTGCCGTGGTGCCACGGCGCTTGGCTTCGGGCAGCAGGCGGATCGGCAGTGCGAAGTTCGATCGCGACCGGCGCAGAACATCGGCGCAGGCCTCATGGTCGGCAGCGAGCGTGCGCATGCTCATGACACGCCCCCCGCAAGACGACGCGGCGTGGTCTGCAGACGCCACCAGGCCCTTGCCGCCAGGCGGAGCTTGGTCCATTTTCCGAGCGTCGGCCTCCGTGCGACCGTGTCGAATCCGGCCCGTTCGATCGCGTCGGCCACGGCCCGTCCGCCGGCCAGAAACATGCCGATTGCCGGCCGGAGCACGCGTGGCCCAACATGCTCGAGAGCCGCACCGGCGTCGAAACATTCCCGGGCCCATGCCACCTCCGCTCTCAGCAATGACTGGAGCGGCACCGCAGCCCTCGGCGCATCGAGCATCGCCTCGGTCACGCCATGCTGCCGCATGTCGGCAAGCGGAAAATAGACTCGGCCCGCCAGCCGATCGCGATGCACGTCCTGCCAGAAATTCACCAACTGCAGGCCCGTGCAGATGGAATCCGACATGGCGACGAGCCCCGTATCGCGACAGCCCTCGAGCGCAAGCACGATCCGCCCCACGGGATCGGCCGATCGCCGGCAGTAGGCGACGAGCGCGGCTCGATCGGCATACCGCACAGACGTGCCAGCAGAGTCGAATGCCTGGTCTTCCTCGAAGGCGTCGAGCAGATGTGCGAACGGCTCCATCGTGAGCCCTGTCTGCCGAACTGTCTCGGCAAGCGCCACGTAGACCGGATGCCCCGGACGGCCCGCGAAACAGTCCTCCAAGCCCTGCCGCCAGGCGGTGAGATCCCGGGCGGCAACCGCGGGGCTGGCAGCCTCGTCGGCCAAGTCGTCGCTCCACCGCGCATACGCGTAGACGTTGGCCAGATGCTGCCGCAGCCTGGACGGCACGAGCCGCGTCGCCACCGTGAAGTTCTCGTAATGACGGCTGGCCACGTCGCGGCAGAAGGCCTCGGCGGCGGCAACGTCGCAGGTCGTGGGCAACGGCACACGATGCCATGCCGTC